>CAJOQY010000164.1 GCA_905236835.1 uncultured Oscillibacter sp.
ATATTTACACGCCGATTTCCATGGATTTGGAAATTACTTGCTTAAATGTATTAAATATCGTGACATCGGCGTTATAAGCCTGACTGGCGGCCATCGCGTCCGTGACTTCTTTGACGAGCGTCACATTGGGCATTTCCAGATAGCCGTTTTCATTGGCGTCCGGGTGGGTGGGGTCGTATACAATGGGGTTTTCGCTCTCGTCCTCGGCGATTTCCGCCACGCGGACGCCGCCTGACGTTCTGACTTTCCGGTTGGATATGGCCGAACCGCGCAGGGCGGCGCGGGTCAGCGCGGAACGGAATGTGTTTTTATTCCCTTCCGCTTGAAGCCGGACGATTTTCCGCCGGTACGGACCGCCGTTTTCCGCCCGCGTGGTATTGATATTCGTCACGTTTTCCGAGATTACATCCAGCCGGACCTGCTGGGCGGTCATGCCGGAGCCGATAATATTCAGACTGGTCAGGAAAGCCATATCATAACCGCTTCCTTTCTAAAATATCTCTCTTGATTTTTTATTTTTTTTAATTTCTTTCTCTGTTTTTGAAAATTTTCGCGGATTTATCACGACGAGCCGACAGCCGTTCTCAGCAGCGTCAGATCGCTTGAAATCGTCTGCATGACGTATTGGATCTGATAAGCGGTCCGAATGGCCTCCGTCATCTGTTCCGTGACGTTCACGCCGTTCTCGTCCATGCGCGTAATTTCCTCGTCGTCGTCCACTTCCCATTTCGCGCCCTGAAGCGCCTCCCGATACGCGGCGCGGAGCGAGCCGTGATAACTGACCGCGCGGCCTTTCGCCATCCGGAGTTTCGTCCGGAATTTTTCCTCAAATGTCACGGTCTTGACTTTATAGCCGGGCGTTTCCGCGTTCGCGATATTGTCCATGTGCGCGGCCTGTTTGGTCCATAGATATTCCATGGATCTTTGCATCATCAGCATATTATTGCTTGTCAGGCTGATCACGGCAACACCGTCTCCTTCCAATTTTTGACAGTCCCCGGCGCGCTTGTCACGCTTTCGAGGGTTTCTTTTTATTTATAACACATTTTTCTCCGGGAATCAAGGGAAGATTCGACAAAAATTCAGGATTCATATAAAATTCAAGAAATTTCCTTGCCTGTCAAAAAAGGGGCGAAAAGACCGGAAAAACCGCGGGAAAGCGGCGAAAAAGCCGGTTCCGGGTAAGAAATCGCGGACCGGCCCCGGCGCCGGTCATACGGACGCCCTTTTCTTTTCGCTGTTTTGCCGGTAAAGCGTTCGGCTTTTACACGCGGGAAATTATATATTTTTTATATATTAATATAATATTAAAATATTATAATTATATATTTATATTATTATATATATTATTATATATTCATGGACTCGCTTTCCCATTCGATTTCCGGCGCGGGAATACCGCAGGCGGCGTTCCATTTGTTTAAAATTCGCGTGAGAATCACGTTTAAATTTTCCTCCTGAATTTCCGGCAGGATCGCCAGATACTGATGGCGTCCGTTGCGGGTGTAAATATCGCTCCGACGGAGGGATGTACGCAGGATTTCGCCGAATTTGTCTATATCCGAAGGATGGGTTGTCGCGGGCAGGGTGAATAAAAACAATTCGACGGGCCTGTGATAATTCTCAATCGAACGGGATAAAAATCTGTAAATACTGCGAAACGCCTCATAACCGAGTTCATAGGAGCCTTTGTCGCGCCCGCGTTCGTCCAATACGGAACGGATGCTTTTCAGCGTCGCGGCGGGCGGGGTTTTGCGGACCGTTTGCCCGACGTTTTCGCGGGATTCCCCGTGGAAAAACGCGCAGTCGTGTTTCCCGTTCTTTTTGACCTGATAAAGCGCCTGATCGGCCTTTTCGGATAAAACCTCAAAATCCGTCCCCTCGTCCGGCACGGACACCGCCCCCACCGAAACGCCGATGGGAATCGACATGGATTCCCCCATAAACTCAATCGCGGCCTCCACGACAAGGCGGTTAATCAAAGCCGCTTTTTCTTTGATGACATTTTCATCGCGTATATCCTGACAGAACACGATAAACTCATCGCCGCCCACGCGGCCTATAATATCGCTGCTCCGAACCACGCTCCGGAGAATATCGGCGAAGCGGATCAAAACCCGGTCCCCCATGGCGTGGCCGTATATATCATTCACGGGCTTGAAGCTGTCCAGATCCACCATCATGAGCGTTCCGGCGTGAACGGCGCACACGCCTTTTAAAGCCTCATGGACGCGGGCTTTATTTAATAACCCCGTCATGGGATCCGTCTGGGCCACGCGCCGCAGGTTCCGGATTTTATCTTCCTGTCCGATGATATTTCCCACGCGCCGCAGTAAAACCGGCTTTTTGAACGGCTTCCGGATAAAATCCATCGCGCCGCTCTCTAATCCGGCGATTTCGTTTTCTTCGTTCTCGTCGGCGGACATAAAAATTAACGGCGCCAGTTCCGCGTGCGTTTCCTCTAATTTTTGGCGCAGTTCCAGCCCGGACATTCCGGGCATGATTAAATCCGTCAGGATTAAATCCGGCTTTTCGGCGTCATACATGGCGAGGGCTTCCTCTCCGGACGCCGCGCAGACGGTATCATAAAGCTCTCCCAGCATATGGCTGACAACCTGCCGCATAAAAGACGCGTCGTCTACAATCAGGATTTTTTTTCTCTGGTTCATTTTTCCTCATCATCCCCCGGGAAAAACCATAATATCAATTATAATATTCAATAAAATTATATAAATTTTAAATAATAATAAATTGCATTAAACGAAAATTCAGATTGATCTTTTCAATCCGGCATGATTAGTATAACAGCAAAACGGGCGCTTTGTCAATTCCCGGCGAAAAAATGTCCGGCGCGTTATAACAGTCATAAGCGGGGACGAGCCGTCATAGATTATATTATAAATTTATATTAAATATTATAACGCGATACGGGGGGCGGACGCATGGAAAAAAATTATCATCATGATCATCACGCGGAGGAAGTCCGGCGTTATCTTGGCGCGGCGGCGCTACTGCCAAACCGTCTGCGCGCGGCGGCGTTAAACCTGCCGGAGGAATTACAGGCCGCGGCGGAGGAACTGCGCGTCCGGGCCGGACAGCCTATGACGGTATTACTGCCGGATGATGAAATGGATTTGAATATCACAGCCGGACCGGAAGAATTAGAGATATTATGCGATCTTGCCACGGGATTTTCACGTTACGCGGCGGCGGAGACGATCCGGGAGGGATTTTTAAGCGTCCGGGGCGGGTATCGCGTGGGACTGTGCGGCACGGCGGTCATGAAAGACGGCGAGAACCGGAATCTAAAAGATTTATCCTCAGCCGTGATCAGAATCAGCCGGGAGCGCAAAGGCGTGGCGGAGGCGGTTATCCCCAATTTATTTCAAAACGGGGATTTTCAAAACACGCTGATATTATCGCCGCCGGGGGCGGGCAAAACGACGCTGCTGCGCGATATAATCCGGATATTATCTTACGGCGCGGCGGGATATAAGCCCATGCGTATCGCGCTGATTGACGAACGCGGGGAAATCGCGGCCAGCGTATCGGGCAGGCCGCAAATGGACGTTGGACCCCGGACGGATATATTAAACGCCTGTCCGAAATCCATCGGCATTCCGGTTTTACTGCGGGCGATGAATCCGCAAGTCATCGCCGTCGATGAAATCACAAGCCGGGAAGATATAAAATCCATGCTCACGGCGTCCGGGTGCGGGGTGAAATTACTCGCCACCATTCACGCGGGAAGCGTCCGGGAATTGCGTGAAAAGCCGTTATATCATGATTTATTATCTGAACGCGTCTTTGAAACCGCGATCCGGATTGTCCGAACGCCGCGAGGCCGGGAATATCAAACCGAGCCTTTATCCCAGTTTCAATCACAAACACAGGCGCAGTCAAAATTAAATCCGCCGGAAACGCGTCAAATCCCCATGCTTCCGGACGCGTGATAAAACGCAGTCAAAATGCTGAAATTCACGGGCGCGGTATGCGTATTGGCGGGCGTTATATTATTCTGCCTGACGCGCTGGCGGGAACAGGCGCGGCGCCGGGAGATTTTATCCGATTTATCCGCGGGATTTTACCGGCTGTCCGACGAAATCCGCGCCACGCGCAAGCCGCTGGGGATTTTACTGGCGCGGCTGGCGGCGGACAGCGGTCCGGACGCGGCGGAATTCTTTCAGATTGTCTCCGGGGCGGCGGACGCGGGCGAAAATAATAATAATTTCCCGGCGGTCTGGAGGGACGCGTCGGAAAATTTATTATCGGAACCGCGGGACAGAAAGCGTTTGATCGAAATCAGCGGGGATTTGCGCGGGGACGAGGAACAAATCCGGCGCGCGTTGTCGGCGGCGGGCGGATATTTTTCAAAGCGTTTGGCGGAACTGGAAGAATCCGCGCGGGACGATAACCGCAAAATCGCGGCGCTGGCGTTGTCCGGCGGGGCGCTTCTGATAATTTTATTATATTAAATAATATTTAAATAATATTTAAATATTATTAAAATTTTATATTAAGGGGAAAAAGGCGTGGATGTGGATTTGGTGTTCCGGATCGCGGCGATGGGGATTCTGGTCGCGGTGTTAAATCAATTACTGGCGCGGTCCGGTCGGGACGAACAGGCGATGATGACGACGCTGGCCGGCCTGATTGTGGTGTTAATGCTTCTGGTCCGGAAAATCAGCGAATTATTTGACCTGATTCAGACGTTATTTAGATTTTAAAATTAAAATTAAATTTAATTTTAATAAATATCCGGGGAAATTACATGGAATTGATTACACAGGCGGCGGCGGTATGCGTGGCGGGGGCTTTGCTGGTTCTGACGGTCAGACAGGGCAGCCCGGTAATGGCTTTGTGTCTGACAATTGGCGTTGTTATTATTATTTTATTATTTTTAATGCCGTCCGTGAGAGAATTATTATTATTTTTTCAGGAACTGGAACAGCGGAGCGGACTGCCGTCGGCGTTGATGAGGCCGTTATATAAAACAATGGGGATCGCGCTTGTGACGCGGATTGGAGGGGATTTATGCCGGGACGCGGGGGAATCGGCGTTGGCGGCGGCGGTGGAAACGGCGGGGAGCGTCTGCGCGCTGTTAATCGCCCTGCCGCTGTTGAAACAGGTTGTGGAGATTTTGCTTGGCATGACGGCGTAATATACGCGAAAAACGGGCGTGACGGCGCGAAAAACGCTGTCATCACGCTGTCACGCGTGATATTAATAATATTATTAATATTATTAATATCTCGGATGATATTTTATATTCCGGCGCGGGCGGCGGAAATATCGGATGAATTAAAAAACGCGATGCCGGAACAGGCGCGGGAATTTCTGGATAATAATATAAA
>CAJOQY010000165.1 GCA_905236835.1 uncultured Oscillibacter sp.
AATTCCTCGTTGGACAGCGACGCGATGGACGCGCTTTCCCCGGATAATATCGCGTCCGCGAGATCGCGCTTGGCTTCCTGCATGGCGAGAATTTTTTCCTCAATCGTGTCTTTGACGATCATGCGATAGACGGTTACCTGCCGAGTCTGGCCGATCCGGTGGGCGCGGTCTGTGGCCTGATTCTGCGCCGCCGCGTTCCACCATGGATCATAATGAATGACCACGTCCGCGCCGGTTAAATTCAAACCCGTTCCGCCCGCTTTCAAAGAAATCAAAAATACGGGTATGTCGCCTTCGTTGAAATCCCGTACAAGCCGGAGCCGCTGTTCTTTGGACGTGGCCCCGGTGATTTTATAAAACGCGATGCCGGTTTTATTTAAATCTTTTTCAAGCAGTTCCAGCATGGTGACAAACTGGGAAAACACCAGCATTCTGTGTCCCCCGGCCATCGCGTTTTGAATCAATTCCAGACAGGCTTCCCGTTTCGCGCTTCCGCCCGCGTAATCTTCAAATAAAAGGGAGGGATCGCAGCAAATCTGCCGGATACGCGTCAATTCGGCGAATATTTTGATTTTATCCTGTCCCGTCTCCCCGGAACGCGTCAGCAATTGTTTCATGCGGATCACTTGTCCGTCATAGATTTCGCGCTGTTGGGCTTCAAAGCGCGAATAACGGACTTCTTCCAGTTTGGCGGGCAGGTCTTTGAGTACGTCGGATTTTAAACGCCGGAGGATAAACGGCCCTGTGAGCTGTTTCAGGCGCGCGGTGGCCGCTTCGTCATGGCTTTTCGTGATAGGCGTTTCAAAACGGCGGGAGAATTTCGGGTAATCATATAAAAAGCCGGGCATGAGAAAATCAAATATGCTCCAGAGTTCCGCCAGACGGTTTTCGACGGGCGTGCCGGTCAGGGCGAACCGATGATCCGCGCGGACGGCTTTGACGGCTTTCGTCAAGGCGGCTTTTTGATTTTTGATATACTGCGCCTCATCCAGAATCATGACGGCGAAACGCGCGTTTTCATAAAGCGCGATGTCTTTTCTAAGCAAATCATAACTGGTGATATAAACCGCGTTTCGGGCGGCTTGATTTTTATCTTGATCTTGCCCGGAAAGATTTTTAATAAACGCTTTCCGCGCGCCGACGGAGCCGACGACGGGCGTCACGGCCAGACCGGGCGCGAAACGGGTAAATTCCTCCTGCCAGTTGAATACCAATGACGCCGGACAGATTACAAATACGGGATCATGATTGCCCTCGTCCCGGAGGGACTGGATCAGCGCGATGGTCTGTACGGTTTTGCCAAGTCCCATCTCATCGGCGAGAATCCCGCCGAATCCCGCCGCCGCCAGCGTTCTGAGCCATTTATAACCGTATATCTGATAGGGCCGCAGAATCTCCGTCTGGGCGTCCGGGACTTCGTAATCCGCGTCGCGGATTGACGCGAAATTTCGTATCAGCGCCCGATAAGTCCGGTCACGGGCGGACGCGAGGCCGTCATGTTCTTTCAAGAGCCTGTCGAGATATAAAGCGCGGTAAATCGGCATTTCCGCGCCGTGTAAAATCACATCCTCGGCTGTCACGTCCAGACCGTCAATCAGGTCTTTCAGCGATGAGAACTGATCGCCATCGGACAGCGAGACAAAATCGCCGCTTTTTAACCGGTGGAAATGTTTTTTCTGACGATAACTTTCCAGAATTTCCAGCAGTTCTTCCGGATCCGCGTCTTTTGATAAAATCGAGAGATCTAATAAACCGCTGTCGACGGATACGGATATATTGACCTGAACTTTCGGCGCGGGCCGGACCGCCGTCCGGCGAAACGCCTCACTGCCCAGCGCCTCGCCATAGCGTTCCAGTTCCGGCAGTCCTTCCGTCAAAATATGATATAAATTTTCGCTGGACGCGGTTTCCGCGTAACGGGCAAGATGAGAATTATAATTAATCTGATGAAAATACGCGCGCAGACACGCGTCCACCCGCTTTTCCTGCGCGATGTCGTGATATTCCCCGTTGTGTTCGCCGAGCATGGGTTTTGGCTCTCCGCCGCCGTAAGATACAAGAGCGTCACAGAATATCATATTTTCGTCAATATCCAGCCGGAATGTAAACGCGGGTTCCGGGGGAAGAAACGCCGCCGCTTCTTTTTCGCATCTGTCCTCGAAATCTATATAAGGACTTTCCAGAAATCGCGGCGCTGTGCGATAATAAAACTCCGCGAGATGGTTTTTCCCCACATGAAAACGGATATTTCCCATGCTGTCGGACGCCTGCCGGAACGGACGCAGAAAGCGTTCCTCTTCTCTGGTAATCCGGCTCAGGCCCTTGCGATTTAAAATATAGCCGCCCGCGCCGCCGCGCAAAATCATCGGCATTTCACCCGTGACTCTGACGCCTTGAAATTCCTTTTGACCGCCGGAAATCCGCGTCGCTTTCAATTGTACGCGTATTGGCATAGCTCCAATATGAATTTTGCCTTTTATATCTAATCTTTTGTCCTGAAATTCACAGTCCGTTCCCTCGGCGATTTCATAAAAATGATCCAGCGTCGCGCCGGTCAGACTGTTCCGCGCGCTGACGGAAAGCGTGGGGGATTTATAATAATATCCCCCCGCGCGTTCAAGGCGCTGATTCGCCGTGTCCGTTTCGCTGACGCGGCGCTGAATAAATCCCAGCCAAGGCAGACTCTCCTCCGTGAAATCCACGCGGGAAAAATCCGCGGAAACGGCCTTGCTGAAATCAAAAACCGTTTCCTCTTCCATGGCGTTCAGGAAATCCCTGTAAGAACGCAGCGTCACGGATTTTCCGCCCTTGAATCCGGCTTTAAAAGAAATCAATATCTGCCCGCCGTCCATTATGATATAAGGCGTGAGGGTCAGGAGATGTTCTTTTTCCGTCTCCCGCGTCCGTTTCGGCTCGTCTCCGGACGGAATCTCGTCCAGCGCGCGGAAAAAATTATCCGCCGCTTTGTCCGTGGCGTCTCCGGGATTTTCCCGCCGGATATACTCCCGCAAACTTGCCAGCGACGCCAGAACATGATCGCATAATTCCAAACTGGAATCATGCCACGTTCGGCAAGCGCATTGATATTGATCAAGATTTTTGGATGATAATATAATTTTTACACGCCGCGTTTCCAAGCCGTCATTGACCTTCGCGGAAGCCGTGATGACCTGTACGCCGGCGCTGTTGAATGACAGTCCCGGCGGTTCTATTTTTACTTCGCCTTCCCGCAATATGGCCTGTCCGCGATTGTAATAATAACGATTTGTTTTCCGCGTCTTGACGGCGGCCCGGACATCAAAAAAAGTTCCGTCATCCGGCTCCGGAAAGAATAAAACGGCGGGAAGTTTTTCCGTCTGTTCCCATGATTTTTGATCGGCGCGGCGGCGTTTTTCGGCTTCGATCCATTCCTTTTTCAGACGGGCTTCCATGGCCTCCGGCGTCTCCTGAAACCGCCACGGGCCGCGCCGGCTTTCCCAATAAAACAACACGGCGGCCTCATGCGCGCAAACCGGACAATGCCGCGTTTTGCCGTTATATTCAATCGTCTTTGTATATTTTCCGACGCAATTACAGGAAAATTTTCCCGGATCCCAAAACGCGTCATAAGAATCCGGGGGGTCTTTGATCTGAACGGTAAAGCCGGTATTGGCTTTGACTTTTGTAATAACAGTCGCGTCCGCTTCCCGTTCGCCGGAAACGAATCCGGTCACGCGTCCTTGTTTGAAATAACCTTCCCCGCGTGACAGAAGCCCTTCCGTAAAACAGATTCTCCAATCTTTTATGATTTCCAACGGAGTATTTGACATATCGCGATTTCATTCCTCCCGTATTTGATTGCTTGGATTATATCACGCCGCGCGTCGGCTGTCTATCTGAATTTCTCCGCGTCGGAGTTCCGTTTGTCATTTCTTTTTGGAAAAAACGCTTGCAATTTCGCCCGCGATATATTAACATGATAAAGACGCCGCGAAGGGCGGAACGATCAAAACACAGGGAGGAATGTTTTTTATATGATATATCATCATATAAACCGGGACGGAAACGGCGTGTTCATAGCGTATCTCACAGCCGCGATAATAATTTTTATCGCGGTCAAAATCGCGGAGTTTACGCTTCCGACGCCAACGGTGAGGATGATCCGGTATTCGGAAATTATTTTAAATACCGTCATGGCGG
>CAJOQY010000166.1 GCA_905236835.1 uncultured Oscillibacter sp.
CCCCCGCCGATATAACATGGCAACTCGACGGGAACGGCCTGTTGACCATCAGCGGCAGGGGCCGGATGTGGAATTATCAGGCGGACACGGCCCCATGGCATGAACGCCGCGCGGAAATCAAACGCGTTCGGATTGAATCCGGCGTCACGCAAATCGGCAATTACGCCTTTATGGACTGCATGAATCTGACGGATATTACGATCCCAAACAGCGTCACGCGGATCGGCGCGCGGGCGTTTCAAAGCTGTGACAAGCTGATTTCCATTGTCATCCCGAACAGCGTCAAAAATCTGGATTACGCTTTTGAGGGCTGTTTCGATCTGACAAGCGTGACAATTCCCGCCAGTGTCGCGGTCATCAAAGCCAATACGTTTAAAGGCTGTATGGCGCTTTCCGACATATGGTACGCCGGGAGCAAGGCGGAATGGCAAGAAATCCTGATCGCGGACGTTTCTCTGGATGAAAACGGGAAAGCGGACGGGATGATCCTGAAAGAAAACAATCATGAAACGGACGCTTTTCCGAATATTACGATTCATTACGGGCGGGAAGATGTTGGCCTGTCCGTCCATTTCCGAAACGCGGGCGGGGAAAGCGTGGCCAATCTGGATAATCAAAGAACGATCAGGCCGGACATATCCCTTGTGGACCCCGACGCGCCCGGCGGCATGGAGCTTGTCAATCTGTTTCTCGCCTTCTATGACGAAAACGATATGATGGTCTCTCTGGAATCATGGGAAGTGGATATTTCCAATCCGCTGAATATTGTCTGGCTTCAAACGCTTGAAATTCCGGACGAGGCGGAATCCATGACCGTCATGGTTCTTAGTGACGAGCTTGCTCCCCTGCGCGCCGCGCGTATGCTGTGATGATGATATATTTTCCCCCTCTCCTGAAAACGGGAGAGGGGGAAAAATATAAAATTAATTCGCGGGGATATATAAACTCATGAAGCGATGACGCCGCCCTCCACGACAAGGCTTTCCTCATAATCCAGTCCGTAAGTGTCGGCCAGCGTCGCCTCGTAATCCTGATGGAAGAAGTTTTCCGGCGCGAGTCCCTCGATTTCGTCATTCAGCCAGTCCAAGAGGCTGGAATTGCCTTTCGATACCGCCGGGGCGATTGTGTCCTGACCGCCCAGCGACGGAATGCCGACGGTATAACCGGGATTTTGAAGCGCGAACGCGATCACTTCCGTGTTGTCGTTCGCCCACGCGATTCCGGCGCCGTTTTCAAGGGCGTTTTTGGCGTTGGCGTAAGTGTCGTATTTCTGGAGCTTGATTTCCGGATGGTTCGCGATGAAATACGTTTCCGCCGTCGTGCCGGAAATCACGATGATTTCATCGTCCGGCGTGACTTCGTTCAAATCCGTGATAACCCGGCTGTCGGGGGAGACGACGCCCAAGGCGACGTTCATATAAGGCAGGGCGAAATCGACTTTTTCGGCGCGTTCCGCCGTCACGGTGAAATTAGCGAGAATAATATCCGCCTTGCCGGTTTCCAGATATTCCACGCGGTTCGCCGCTTCCGTGGAGATATAATTGATTTTTACGCCCAAATCCTGTCCGATCCGTTCGGCGAAATAAACGTCATAGCCCTGATAATCGCCGTTTTCGTCCACATAGCCAAACGGGTTTTTATCGGAAAACACGCCGATATTGATTTCCCCGGACGCTTTGATTTCGTCCAGCGTGCGATACACGACGCCGGAATTAGAATTAGAATTAGAATTTGTTTTCCCGCCGCAGGCGGCCAGAGAGAGCGAAATGATCGCAATCACGAGAGAGAAGATCATCGCTTTGCTTTTTATTTTCATCATGCCGATACCTCCAATTGGATTAAAATTTTGATTATTAAATTTAAATTATATAAAATAATATTTTATTTTGCCCGAACCGACTCGAACGTAAACGTATTTAAAAATTTTTTCGCCCGTTCGGTTTGGGGATTGTCAAAAAAGTCATCCGGCGGACCCTGTTCCACGATTTTCCCGCCGTCGAGAAACAACACCCGGTCGGCGACGGCGCGCGCGAAGCTCATTTCATGCGTGACGATTAACATGGTCCGTCCCTGACGAGCCAGCGCAAGCAAAACGTCCAATACTTCCCGAACCATTTCAGGGTCCAGCGCCGCCGTGACTTCGTCAAACAGCATCACTTCCGGACGCATACACAACGCTCTTACAATCGCGATACGCTGTTTTTGTCCGCCGGAGAGCTGGCGCGGGAAATCTTTGGCGCGATCCTCCAAGCCGACGCGCTTTAAAAGCGACATCGCCTCTTGAATCACTTCGTCCCGGTTGCGCTTCTGGACTTTCATCGGCGCGAGAATAATATTATTTAATATATTCAAATGCGGAAATAATTCGTAATTCTGAAATACCATGCCGATTTTCTGCCGTAATTCCGGCAAATTTTTCGCGTCGTGGCTGATTTCCCGACCGTCCAGACAGATCCGCCCGCCCTGAATCGGCTCTAATCCGTTGATAGATCTTAAAAGCGTACTTTTGCCGCACCCGCTCGGGCCAATAATCACCAATACCTGACCTTCCCGCACGCTGAAACTGATATGATTTAAAACCGTTTTTTCGTCATAGCGTTTGACTAAATCCTCTATCGTCAGAATTTCGCGGCTTGTATGGCTGACAGATTCCCGCAATTTAGACCCACCTCTTTTCCAGATATTTCGCGAGAAGGCTGATTGGCCAGCAGGCCAAGAAATATAATATCAAAACCGTCAGATAAATCCCAAACGCGGCGTTGGGACTGGACATCCGGTTCGCCTCTATGATTTGCTGCGCGACTTTCAACACTTCCACAACGCCGATCATCAGGACAAGACTTGTCGTTTTAATCATGCGCGTAATTAAATTAATCGACAACGGAATCAGACGGCGCGCCGTTTGCGGGAGAATAATATATAAAAATATCCCCGCGCGGCTGAAACCCAGCGCCTCGGCGGATTCATATTGATGTTTCGGGATACTGATTAACGCGCCGCGCACCAGATCGCCCATTTCCGCCGTCCCCCAGAGGGAAAAGACAATCACAGACGCGGTTTCGCCGCTTAAATTCCACCCAAATCCGCGCGTCGTGCCAAAAAACATGAGAAATAATAACACCAATTGCGGCATGACGCGAATAAATTCCAGATACAGCCGGGTTAAAATTCTTGCCGCCGGATTTTTCCATGTCATGACAATTCCCAATAAAATCCCCATGGGAACGCTGACCGCCACGGCGATCAGGCTGATTTTCAGCGCGACCCATAATCCGCCCATCAGACGGGCGAAATTTTTTCCCTTGCGCAGGACATCAAGCCCCAAATCCGGCATAACGGAGCCTCCTTTCCAGAAGGCTCCCCGCCAGTGAGACGGGAAGCAGAATCGCCAGATAAAATATCACAAGCAGACATAAAATTTCGGCGGTATTATAATACAGCCCGATCAAATCTTTCGCCGTGAACATCAGGTCCATCAGGCTGACCGCGCTGAATACGCTGGTTTCTTTTAATAAAAAAATAATATTCGCCATCAGCGGCGGCACGCTGACGGAAACCGCCTGCGGTAAAATAATATATCTCAACGCCTGACGATTGGTCATGCCGAGGCTTAACGCGCTTTCCATCTGGATAGGCGGCACGGCTTCCAGACCGCTCCGAAACGCTTCCGCCATATAACCGCCGCCCAGAAACGCCAATCCGGCCACGCCGCACGCGGCGGGACTGGTTTTGATTCCCAATTTCGGCAGGCCGTAATAAATAAAAAACAACTGGATCAATAACGGCGTATTGCGGCTGATTTCGATATAAACGGCGGCGACTGCGCTGAAAACCGGGATTTTCCAATATCTGACGGCGGCGCACGCGAGACCGATGACAACAGCGAGCGCGATCCCGTATAATCCAAGCCGAAGCGTCAGCCATGCCGCCGTTTGATACAGCGGCAAATAAGACAGCATTACTTGATAATCCATGCCGGGGCATCTTCCTTATATTTTAATATAATTTATATAATTTATAATATAATATTTAATATAATTTTTATAATATAATTATTTAAATAGTTTGTAAATAGGAATATAGACGTTATTTCAAAGCGCGCGTTTCGCGCGTTTTGTGGAGATTGCACAGGGACGCCCGCCCGCTTACATATCCGCTAAAATTGATTTTATATCTTCCCGCGTAAAACGCCGCGATTTCCCGCAGAATTGACAGGATAAGATTATATCATCCTGTTCGTTCATGAGATTTCTCAAATCTTTTTCGCCCAGCGCGATTAACGCCGCTTCCATCCGTCGGCGGCTACAATCGCAACGATACTCCACCGGCGCGCGCGTGAGAAATTCCAAATCAAAATCCGGCAGGACGGTTTTTAATAAATATTCCGGGTCCGGATTGTCGCGCAAAACCGCCGTCACGGGTCCGGATTGATACACGCTGTTTTCGATTTTAAATATCATATCATCCGGCGCGCCGGGCAATAATTGTATCATATAACCGCCCGCCGCCAATACGCTTTGATCCCGGTCGACCAGTACGCCCAGCGCGCAGGCCGTCGGAATCTGTTCCGATTCCGAGAAATAAAGCGCGATGTCCTCCGCGATTTCGCCGCTGAGCAAATTCACGCTCCCGGTATACGGTTCTTTCATGCGCAAATCGCGTATGACCGTCAGCGTCCCGTCATGTCCCACCGCGCCGCCGACATCCAGTTTGCCGTCCGGACGCAGCGGCAGATCCACATCCGGATTTTCCACCCAGCCCCGGACATTGCCCGTATGATCCGACACGGCCAGAACCGTACCCAGCGGGCCGCCGCCGCGAATCCGCAGCGTCAGGCTCGCGCCGTCCTCTTTCAAAGCCTCGCCCATGATCGACGCGGCTGACAGGGTC
The DNA here is from genome assembly GCA_905236835.1 of uncultured Oscillibacter sp. GTDB lineage: Bacteria > Bacillota > Clostridia > Oscillospirales > Oscillospiraceae > Oscillibacter. The sequence goes on from CAJOQY010000166.1 coordinate 4,891, forward strand.
CGTCCCAAAGCGGCTGTCGCCACCGGCGTCAAATGATGAATCCGCCGCGCCTGTTCCGCGAATCCCGCGCCGGATACCGCCGCCGCTTTGATCCATCCGTCTTTCGTCATCGCCCGTATCAGGCAGTCATTCATGATAAATAATCCTCTTTTCCGCGTGCGCGATTTGATTTATAATATTATTTTAATATTATTTTAAAATATTTTCACCCGGTTTTTCCGCGCGGATCAGCCATCTGTCGGCGTCCGGCCCCGGCGGCTCTTGGGACAAATCCGCCGTGATTTGAATCCGCGTGAATCCGGCGGCTGTTAAAAATTCGCGCAGTTGATTTTCATGCCACGCCCGCTCCCGGTGTTCCTCAAAACGCCGGTCCCACGCGCCGTCCGGCCTTTTCTGAAACAAATCCACCTGATAAACGCAAATCTCCGTTTTTTTCGCGTAAAACGTCCGCCAGACGCAGAACGCCCGCGCCGACTCGTCCATATAGATTTTACGGTTCATCCGGCGCAGTTTATACGGCGTATTGACATCAAACCAGAATTCCCCGCCGGGATTTAAAAATTGATATACGCGTTTGAACGTTTCGCGCAGTTCAGTCTCCGCGGTTAAATAATTCACCGCGTCCACGGTGGATATGGCGGCGTCCACGCGCTGACGGCCCAGATCCAGCCGATCCATGGATTGGCGGATAAACAGCGGCGGGGAAAATCCCGGATACATCGCCGCCTTTCCCATCGCTTCCGTCAGCATATCCGGCGACGCGTCCGCGGCGATCACGCGATAACCCGCGCGGGACAATAACCACGCGATTGTCCCCGTACCGCAGCCCAAATCCAGAATCGTTTTGATATTCCGCCCTTGAAATTTTCGCGTGAAAAAATCCGCGCGCCTGTCATAATCCGCGTCCGTCATAAGCGCGTCATAACTTCCGGCCAGCGCGCCATACGCGCCGATCTCATCGCGTTTTCCGCCCGTTTCCGCGTGTTTTCGCGTTTCCGCGCGTTTCCCGTGGCGCGCGCCTTTCCCGCGCGCGTTTTTTTCGCGCGCGCTCATGTTTGTTCCTCCCCGGCGTCCCGCAAGCGGTCCAGAAGCCGTTCGTAGCCGCCCGCGCCGTAATTCAGCGAACGGCTGACCCGGCTGATCGTCGCGCTGGACGCGCCTGTTTTGCGCAGAATCTCATGATAAACTTGCCCGTCATGGAGCATGACCGCCACCTGAAAACGCTGTTCCATGGCCCGCAGTTCCGAAACCGTACAAAGATCCTGAAAAAAATCATAACAATCCCGTTCGTTTTTCAAACGCAGAATCGCGCGGTACAGCTCGCCCGTTTTCTCCTTTTTTCCAATCTTCGTCATAAAAACCGCCCTTTCCAAAGGCTGAACTGTCCAGTCTTTCCCGAACTCGGGTGAATATTATCATATTTCCCCTGAAATGTAAAGTCCGTATCCCGGTTTCCCGTAAAATCAATCATACGCGTAAATTTTAATTCGCGCTTTACGCGCGATCCCCCCCCCTCTTCGCGTTCTCCTGTATTTTTCCCGCATTTCTCCGGATAGAATTTTCCTGTTGCAACGGGGCGGCGGGCGTGATAGAATCATCCCCGCGCGAGAACCATCAAAAAATATTTTTTATATTAAAATTTATATTAAAATTATAAAAATAAATATTATATTATAAAATCTCAAACCGGAGGGAATATCATGCAAAAACGCAGTCATGCCCTTTTGGCGTCCGCGCTGTTGCGCTGTGAGGGCGGCTTTCCCGCCCGCCGCTATGAAATCGCCTTTTTAATCGGCTCCGTACAGCCCGATTGCAATCCCCTGAGTTATTTAAAAGGCTCCGCGCGCTATAAAAAATTCGGCGGCCATACTTATCATAATGCCCGGCGTTACATTCAATCCCGCGTCCGGCGGCTTCATAACCGTTCCCGCTGGAATCTCTGGTCTTATTATACCCTCGGCAAACTGACGCATTATATCGCCGACGCGTTCACATGGCCGCATAACGATCATTTCCCCGGCTCCCCGCTGGAACATCATACTTATGAAACGGCCCTGCGCGCGCGTTTCGCGGAGTTCGCGCGCGAAAACACGCTCTGCCACAGCGAATGCCCGGCGGATTTCCCGGAACGCCTTGAAATCCTGCATGAGCGTTATCAATCCGCCCCGGGCGGCATGGACCGCGATATTCGCTATATTTTAGCCGCCAATGAGCTTTTAATGGCCTATTGCCGGTCGCGGGCTTGGAAATCCGTCCCGGCCTCGATTCCCGCGAACAATCAGCCGCCCGCGCCCGCCGGACAGTTGATCTAATATCCGCCTAATATCCGCCCCGCGCCGGGTGATTTTCAAATCCTCCG
>CAJOQY010000167.1 GCA_905236835.1 uncultured Oscillibacter sp.
AATTTCCCATTGCGTTTCCCATGAATTTCCGTTATAATGCCGGTTAGACGCCGGAAATAATTTTTCGGCGCGTCTCCCGGCGGATGATCCGCCAAAAATATTATTATTTATTATATTTTCACAGGAGGAACTAATCATGAAAGAGTTCAAGTGCGTCATCAATGATGAACTGGGCATCCATGCCCGTCCCGCCGGAATGCTGGCCAAAGAGGCGAAAGCGCTGGGCGACACGGTCGTTACCGTGACCAAGGGCGACAAGACGGTGAAAGCCTCCCAGTTAATGAAACTCATGGGCCTTGGCGTCAAAAAGGGCGACGAAGTGACCGTCGGCGTGGACGGCGGAGACGAGGACGCCGCCATTGAGGCCATGAAGAAGTTCTTCCGCGACAATTTCGCCGCCGCGATCTAATATCCCGCGTTATGATTGGCCGCGCCGCGTTGATATAAGTCGTGATTGCGCGGCCTCCGGGAGCGCCCGCCCGCGAAAGGGCGGGCGTTCTTGTCATTCCCGCGCGATGATCCGTGATTCTCGCGCGGCTGTTGAATTTGAAATGGGAGGATTTTAATATGGTACTGGTTCAGGGCAAAGGCGTGTCAAAAGGCGTCGTTCGCGGTCCGTTGTACTTCTTCCAGCGTCCCAAGACGGATATTCAAAAACTGACGATTAAGGATGTCGAGGGCGAAAAAGCCCGCGTCGCCGCCGCGCGCGAGAAATCGTCCGAACAGCTTTACGCGCTGGCGGACAAGTGCCGCGAGGAAGCCGGAGAGGAAACGGCTGTTTTGTTCGAGACGCACGCCATGTTCTGTGACGACGATGATTATGTCGAAGCCATGGAGACCATGATTCAGGACGAGAAATGCAACGCCGAATACGCCGTCAAGGCCGCCGGCGAGGAATACGCCGCGATGTTCGCCGCGATGGACAACGCGTATATGAAATCCCGCGCCGCTGACGTAAAAGACGTGACGCAGAGAATTTTAAACAATCTCATGGGCATCGCGCCGGGCGGCATTGACTCGGAAGAACCCGTGATTTTATGTTCTGACGATCTGGCCCCGTCCGAAACGCTCCAGCTTGATAAATCCAAGATTTTAGGCTTCGCGCTGAGCGCCGGCTCCAGCAACGGACACACGGCGATTTTAGCCCGGACAATGGGAATCCCGGCGATTTGCGCGATGGGCGCGGATCTGAAAGAAGATTATCAGGGCCGCGTGGCGTATCTCGACGGCGAAACCGGACAGGTCGTTCTCGATCCCGACAGCCTGACGATTCAGGTATTCAAAGATAAATTTGAAAAGCAAAAAGCCTTCAAAGAACTCATGGCCACGATGAAGGGCCAAGAGGACGTGACCCTTGACGGACGGCATATCAACGTATATTGCAACATCGGCAATCCGGACGACGTGGCGGCGGTCAAAAACAACGACGGTCAGGGAATCGGATTGTTCAGATCCGAATTTCTCTATTTGGCCGCGAGCGATTATCCGTCGGAAGACGAGCAGTTTAACGCGTATAAAAAAGTCGCCGAGGCTATGGACGGCAAGCGGGTTATCATCCGTACTCTTGACATCGGCGCCGACAAGCAGGTTGAATATTTCCATCTCAAGAAAGAAGAAAATCCGGCCATGGGCGTCCGCGCCATTCGTATCTGCCTGAACAATCCGGACGTATTCCGGACCCAGCTTCGCGCGCTGTATCGCGCTTCCGCGTTCGGCAAAGTCGCGATTATGTTCCCGATGATCGCTTCCGTGTGGGAAGTGAAAGAATGCCGCCGCGCCTGTGAAAAAGTCATGGCGGAATTAAAGGCCGAAGGCGTTCCGTTTAATCCCGATACCGAAATCGGCATCATGATTGAGACGCCGTCATCGATTTTTGTCGCGCCGGAACTGGCGGAATTAGTCGATTTCTTCTCCGTCGGCACAAACGATCTGACGCAATATACGCTGGCTTGCGACCGTCAGGCGAATGACTTGGGCAAATTCTTTGACGCGCATCATCCGTCCGTGTTACGCGCTCTGAAAATGGCCGCCG
>CAJOQY010000168.1 GCA_905236835.1 uncultured Oscillibacter sp.
AAATAAAATTTATATAAAACGCATAAAATTTTTTAAAAAGAGTTTGAATATTTTGTAACACTGTGATATAATCAAAAACGGCGATGGACGGCTGAAAGGAATCTCAGGGAAGAGGATGGATTAATTTTAGATGAAAAGGAGGAAAGATATATGAAAACCAGACAGGCGTTCAATCCGTATCTGCCCAGCTGGGAGTATGTCCCGGACGCGGAACCCCATATTGTCGGCGACCGGGTGTATATTTACGGCTCCCATGATTTGTTTAACGGGATTAATTTCTGTCTCGGCGATTATGTATGCTGGTCCGCCCCGATTGACGATTTGGGGAACTGGACGTATCACGGATGTATTTATCAGCGCGCGCAGGACCCCGCCGCGCCCCCGAATCGGATCACAAACGGATTGGCCGCGCCCGATATGGTGATTGGCCCGGACGGGAAATATTATTTATATTATTTCATGGGCGGGACGAAAATGATCTCCGTGGCGGTCTGCGACGAACCGGCGGGCAAATATGAATTTTACGGCTATGTGAAATATCCCGACGGGACGCCGATTGGCAAGCGCGGCGAACCGTTCCAATTTGATCCCGGCTGTCTGAAAGACGACGACGGAAGATTATATTTATATACCGGCTTCGCGTTCAGCGGGAATCCGATTTTATTGGACGGATCCAAGCCGACGAAAAAAGGCCCCATGTGGTTTGAGCTTGACACGAAAGATATGCTGACGGTCATTTCAGGCGACGAGATTCAATATTTGGGCGTACCGACCGGCGACGAGGCGAAAGGCACGCCGTATGAATCCCAGCCGTTTGGGGAAGCCAGTTCCATGCGAAAATTAAACGGCAGGTATTATTTTATATATAGCTCGCTGAACAGCCATAATTTATGCTACGCCGTCAGCGACAGTCCGACAGGCGGCTTTGAATACGGCGGAATCTTGGTCAGCTGCGGCGATATTGGTTTACCCGGCGTCCCGGATGTCCGGCGCGCGAGAAACTGCGTCGGCAATACGCACGGCAGTTTGATTGAAATCAACGGCAAATATTATATATTCTATCACAGGCATTCCAACCGAAAGCAATCGTCAAGACAGGCCTGCGCGGAAGAAATCAAATTTCAAGACGGCAAGTTTTATCAGGCCGAAATGACCTCCTGCGGATTAAACGGCGGACCGTTGAACGGCGTCGGGCATTATCCGGCGTATATCGCGTGTAATATTTACGGCAAAGACGGCTCGAGATTTTTGTCCATGATCAAGCATCCGAAAGGCGCGACGCCGTTTTTGACGCAGTCGGGGAAAGACCGTGAAAGCGGCCCGGATCAATATATATCAAATTTTCGCGCGGGCTGTACAATCGGATTTAAATATTTTGATCTGCGCGAGAGCAAGAAAATAAAAATCCGTCTGCGCGGCTATGGCTCCTGTCTGGTGACGGTCCGGACGAAAGAACACGGCGGGCCCGTTTGTTCGATTCCGGTTGTGACTTGTAAAGAATCGCGCGAATTTACCGGCGTTTTGCGCGATACATCCGGCGAATTCAGCGAAAAAACGGCGTTATATTTCTCTGTCGACGGCAGGGGGACGTTTGATTTCCTGTCGTTCAGCCTTGTGTGATATAATATATATAATTATTTATATTATATATATTTATATATTATAATTCTCAAGAAAGGGAGAAAAATCGTATGAAAAAGGGACTCATGCGGGGACTGGCCGGCGTGATGGCGTCGCTGTTGGCGATGACCATTGTGGCGACATCTTACACGAACACCCGGTCGGCGTTTATCAACGCGCGTCTGGGGACATCGAGCATGAAACTGGTGGAGACCGGCGACACGACGGCGGATCATTATCATTTTAAATCCGAGTTTGATTCGCTGGCGGATTTAATCGCCGCCAAACAGGAATTGGCGACGCGAATCAGCGCGGAGGGCAGCGTGTTATTGAAAAACAGCAATCAAGCCCTGCCCATGGACCCCGGCGCGGAAGCCGTGACTATCTGGGGGCATAATTCATTGTTCCCGGCGCGCGGCGGCATGATCGGCTCCACGGCGTCCGCCGCCGACGGACAGGAAACGGCGGATTTGATCGGCGCGCTGGCGTCCCGGGGATTTGCTGTCAATCAAGATATGATCGCTTTATATGCCAGTGAGGCGGCGTTTCAATATACCCGGACGACGTTTTTCCCCGGCGCGGGTTTAATCCCGTCGTTTGAACCGACATGGGAAGCGCCCGTCATGTATCAGGTCGGCGAAATCCCGGCCAGTATGTACACGGAAGAGCTTCTCGCCTCGGCGGACAATACAGCCGCCGTTGTGATCATCACGCGCGACAGTTCCGAGGCGGCGGATTATGAAATCAATATGTTCAACGGCACGGAAGGCGATTCGTTTGAGCGTCCGTTGGCGTTGTCGCGCTATGAACGCGATATGATCGCGCTTGCCAAGGCTCACAGTACGAAAGTGATTGTATTATTAAACGCGGATAATCCGTTAGAAATCGAGGAATTGAAACAGGATCCGGAAATCGACGCCGTGTTATGGATCGGCGAACCGGGCATTTATGGATTTTACGGCGTGGCGGATATTTTATCCGGAAACGCCAATCCGTCCGGGCGTCTGCCGGATACTTACGCGGTCAATTCCGCGTCGTCTCCCGCCATGCGGAATTTCGGATTATATTTATATACGAATAATTCCCAAAACGGCGCGGGCGATTTATTAACGACGGATAACAAAGCCGACTGGTATGTTGTCGAAACCGAGGGCATTTATCAGGGCTATAAATATTACGAAACGCGTTATGAGGATTTGATTTTCAATCGCGCCAACGCCGATTCGATGGACGGCTCCAGCACGGGAGAGGCGTGGAATTACGCGAATGAAATCTCCTATCCGTTCGGCTACGGCGGTTCTTACACGACTTTTACACAGCATTTGGACTCCGTTGATATGCGCATTGGCGGCGTTGGCTCCGCCGCCGTGACGGTCACGAATACGGGCGATTTCCCCGGAAAATCCGTCGTTGAATTGTTCGTGCAGACGCCGTATACGCCCGGCGGACTGGAAAAATCCGCGATTCAATTAATTGGCTTCGCCAAGACATCGGAACTCGCTCCCGGCGCGAGTGAAACAGTGACGATTGAAATCAATCCCGCTTTGTTCGCCAGTTACGATGAAAACGCGGTAAAATCCAATAACACGCAAGGCGCGTGGGTATTGGAATCCGGCGATTATTATTTTGCCATCGGCAACGGCGCGCATGAGGCGTTGAATAATATTCTCGCCAAGAAACTCGCGCCGATTGATTTGGCCGCCGCCGAAGCCGCCGCGAACGCCGAAGCGAACGGCGCGGCAATCAACCCCGAAACCGGTGAAAACGCCGGGGAAATCAATCCCGAAGCGGGCGAAAACGCCGCCGAGAATAGCTTTAACGCGGATGTGATTCCATATATCCCGGATAATTTGATCCGTATCACGGAGGATGAAAATATTACGCCCGTCAATTCGTTCCTGTGGACGCTGGACAATACGGATCTGGAGACGTATTCAAATAACGTCGAAAACGCGATTCAAAACGCGGATATTAATAAATTAATCCCCGGCGCGGCGGAATATATCACCCGCGCGGACTGGACAAAAGGCTGGAATACCGTGGAATCCCTCACGCCCACGGATGAAATGATGGTCGGATTGACGAACAGCAATTATCAATTAACGCCCAACGGCGACGGCGTGACATGGGGCGCGGATAACGGCCTGACGTTCGTCAGCATGACGCTTACGGACGACGCCGGAAACGTCATTGGCGCGGTGGATTTTGACGATCCCTTATGGGACAGCCTTGTTCAACAGGCGACATTGGACGAAGCCATTCATTTTATTGAATGGTGCGCCGATGATATTGAAAATATCGACTCCGTGTTACTGCCCCGGACGTATATGAACGACGGGCCTTTGGGATTCGCGTTTGACCAAGTCGCCGGATATAAAACCCGCTGGACCGCCAATGACACGAATGTTCCGACGTATGTTTCAAACGAACCGGAAGCCGGTTATTCCATGACATCCATGCCCACGGAACCGGTTGTGGCCGCGACGTTTAATATGGATCTTGTCGAACGCGAGGGACAGTTAATCGGCGAGGACGCGTTATACGCTCATGAAAGCGTGATTATCGCGCCGGGACTGAATCTGCACAGGACGCCGTATTGCGCGCGCAATCATGAGTATTATTCCGAAGATTCCGTGTTGACTAATCTGATAGGCAAACGCTTTTGCGCGGGAACGGCGTCAAAGGGCTTGGTTTCGCAGACAAAGCATTTGGCTTTTAATCATCAGGAATTGAATCGCGCCGGAATTTCGACGTTTTTCACCGAACAGGCGGCGCGTGAAAATGAACTGCGCTGTTTCCAAGGCGCGATGTCCGAGAATTTAACCGGAACGGTCATGACGGCGTTTAACCGCGCCGGGACGGTCTATGTCGGCGCGCACAGCGGCGTATTGGAGCAAATCGCCCGCAATGAATGGGGATTCAAAGGCGGCTATGTCACGGACATGGTCAACGGCGCGATGTATATGAACTGGCGCGACACGGTAGCCGCTGGCGGCGGTACGATGCTTGGCGATTCGTCCAACTGGACCGGCACGCCGCTTGGCACAATGGAAGCGGCGAAAAAAGAAATCTCAAAAGACACGTTTTTCCAAGAGAAAATGCAATATACAATCAAGACGTGGCTTTACGCGCTGGCGCGGTCCAAT
>CAJOQY010000169.1 GCA_905236835.1 uncultured Oscillibacter sp.
AAAAATTATTTTTCCAGTTCCTCATGCGACGCTTTGACGATTTCCGCCGCGCGTGTAATATCAAATTCCGGCGCGGATAACATCCCCGGCGATAAACAGCCGAGATATTCGATATTGCCCTCCGGACCCCGGACAGGCGACCATGTCAGATCCAAAACGGCGAAATCAGATTCCCGCGCGTGCGTGAAAAACCCGTTTATCACATCCGCGTGAATTTTCCGATCCCGGACCACGCCTTTTTTGCCCACAAATTCCCGTCCCGCCTCAAACTGCGGCTTGATTAAACAAACCACGCGGCTGTCATGTTCCATCAAAGGCCGCAAAGCCGGCAAGATCAATTTCAGCGATATAAAACTGACATCCACACTGGCGAAATTTAAACTTTCCGGGATAATCTCACGCGTCAAATATCGCGCGTTGGTCCGTTCCAGACAGATTACGCGATGATCATTTCTCAATTTCCACGCCAACTGCCCGTAACCGACATCGACGGCGTATATTTTTTTCGCGCCGTTCTGTAACATACAGTCCGTAAATCCCCCGGTGGACGCGCCTATATCCGCGCAGATTTTATTGCGCAAATCTAATTTAAATTCTAATATCGCTTTTTCAAGTTTCAACCCGCCCCGGCTGACATATTTTAATCCGCCGCGTATCTCAATTTCCGAATCTAATAAATTATCACAATCCATCATCATGCCGGGCTTGTCAACGCGTTTGTTTTTTACATATATTTCCCCGGCCATCACCGCCGCCCGCGCTTTCTCCCGGCTGTCAAATAATCCCCGCTCTGATAAAATCAAATCAATCCGTTTCTTTTCCATTTCTTTTCCATCCGCCGTTTTTTATCGCGTCTTATTCCATCGCGTTCAGGATCGCCTTTACAACCCCGTCAGAATCTAATTCAAATTCATGTTCCAGTTGCGAAATACTTCCTTCCGGCGCGAAACTTGATTTTAAATTTTTTAATATCAATTTTTTCGGCCCCTGTCCGGACTGGGATAATATCGCCGCCGCGCGCTGTCCCACACAGCCATCTTCCATGGAATCCTCCAGAAATAAAATTATATCGCAATCCCCAAACGCCGCTTGAATCTCGTCCGGATATAACGGCGCGATTTGATTGAATTTCCATACTTCCGCGCCGATTCCCATTTGATTTAATTTTTCAGCCGCGTCTAAAACATGATTGATTAAAATCCCATAAGAAATTAGCTTTATTTTTATATTTTTATTTAAAAATTTATTTAAATTTTTATCCGGCGGAATTTCCGGATAAATACGAATCAAACGCGCCTGTGACGTGTCTTGAATAAAATTTTTCTCCCCGCCCTTCGGATACCGGACGGCGACAGGCCCCGTTTCTTCAAATATCGCCTGACGGAGCATGGATTTTAACTCTGAAAAATTCGACGGGCATAATATCACAAAGCCGGGAATAGGCGCTAAAAATAATATATCAAAACATCCGTGATGGGTTTCCCCGTCCGGCCCGACTAAACCGGCGCGGTCCACGCCGAAAATAACGTGTAATTTTTCCAGCGCCGTGTCATGAATCAGCATATCATACGCGCGCTGTAAAAACGTCGAATACACGGCGAAAACCGGAATCATGCCCTGACTGGCCAGCCCCGCCGCCATGGACGCCCCGTGTCCCTCGGCAATCGCCGCGTCAAAAAATCGATCCGGAAATAATTCGGCGAATTTCGTCAAACCCGTTCCGTCTTTCATCGCCGCCGTAATCGCGCAGATTCTGGAATCCTCACGGGCGTATTTGATCAAACTTTCGCCGAATATATCTGAAAAACTCATTTCGCCGGGTTTTAATAAATTTCCGGTTTTTATATCAAACGGCCCCACGCCGTGAAATTTATCCGGGCTTTCCCGCGCGAACGGATAACCTTCCCCTTTGCGCGTTTTAATATGCAATAACACCGGACCGGAGGTCTCTTTCGCGCGCCGGAGCATTTCACACAATCGGGATAAATTATGCCCGTCCACGGGTCCCAGATAAGTAAATCCCATGTCCTCAAATAACGAACTGCCCGGCAGAAGCGTTCTTTTCAGGGCTTTCTTGATCTTATGATTAAATTGATAGATTTTATTTTTTTCCGGATGTTCGCCAAATAATCTCCAGTACCATTTTTTAAATAAATAATATCCGGGACGGGATCTTAAATAATTCAAATGCTCCGTCAGTCCGCCGACATTCGGACTGATGGACATACCGTTGTCATTTAATATTACAATCAACGACTCGCCGGACGCGCCCGCGTTGTTAATCCCCTCATAGGCAAGGCCGCCCGTCATGGCCCCGTCGCCGATCAACGCCAAGACGTGATAATTTTTATTTAACAGCGTCCGCGCGCGCGCCATACCCAGCGCCACGGATACCGAGTTGGACGCGTGTCCGGCGATAAACGCGTCATGAATACTCTCATATGGCTTTGGGAATCCCGATAAACCGCCGAATTTCCTCAGCGTGGAAAATCTCTCCCGCCGCCCGGTTAATATTTTATGCGTATAAGACTGATGGCCGACATCAAATACCAATCTATCCCGCGACGTGTCAAATATCCTGTGGATTGCCACCGTCAGTTCCACCGCGCCAAGATTGGACGCCAGATGGCCGCCTGTTCGCGATATATTTTCCACCAGAAATTCCCGGATTTCACGGCATAACTCCGGCAGCTGATCTTCCTCCAGTTTTTTGACATCATCCGGTGAGTGAATATTATCCAAAAGCATAACGCGAAGGCCCTTCCCGTTCCGTGCCGGACGGAATCAAAATTTTTATGATTTTTTATTTTTATTTTTTATTTTATATTTCCGGCGCTTTCCCGGCGGCTTGAACAGGCGCAGAAAACGCCCCGTCCACCAGATCACCTGTGTGCCGCGCCGGATCGCGTAGGTTTTCGACAGCGCCTTGCCGCCGATGGTCAGTCCGGAAATCAAAGCCGTCACGCCGACGGACAATAAAATCCCCGGAAGATTTTCCCAGTAACTGGATAAATATAATACAATCACGGCTCCGGTCACGCCGCTGACAATGCCGCATATATCGCCGACAACGTCATTACATACGCTGGAAACGCGGCTGGCGTTTTTGACTAATATAATCGCCTCTTTCGCGCCCCGGACCTTATGCGACGCCATGGAATTTAATATTTTTAAATCCGCCGAGGCCGCCGCCATGCCGATCATGTCAAATATAATGCCCAATAAAATAAATACGCTTAATATCCCAAGCGCGGCGAACAGTCCCGTCCCGGATAATAACGCCTGTGACGCCAGACTTAACGCCGCCGAAATCACGACGGCCAATAGAAACACCGCCGCCGCCCATTGATACGGCCCCATGCCGGATGCTTTTTTTTTCAAGACATCTCCTTAAAAAAATTATAAAAATTATAAAATATTATATACTGAACGGCGGCGGCGGGACGGGTAAATCTTACGGCTTAGGTCGGGCAGGATTTCCCCAAGGCGC
>CAJOQY010000170.1 GCA_905236835.1 uncultured Oscillibacter sp.
GAACCCACGGCGGGCATTGATGTCGGCGCGAAAGATGAAATTTATAGAATACTGGAAAATCTGGCGAAGAAAGGCGCGGCGGTCATTGTCGTCACGTCGGACTTACAGGAATTATTGCGCGTGTCGCATAGAATATTAGTCATGCGCAAGGGCGATATAGTGAAAGAATTTAAAAACGAGGTTGTCACGCAGTCGCGCGTATTATCCGCCGGGCAGGGCGTCGCGGAGGAAAACAATCCGGATGAACTGGAAAAAGCGGCTGTCGCGGAAGCGGAAGCGATTGAAGCGGCGGAGGAGGGGGAGTCATGAGCGAGAAATTAAAGGCGAATTTAAACTGGAGCAAAATGAGCAAACCCCTGATTTTGCTGGCGTTTATATTGGTTTTATGGATTCTGCGCGGATCGGCGTTTATGTCAGTCGGCAATATCGCCAACGTGTTATGGTCCGTGTCTGTGATTGGCATTATGGTCTGCGGGACGATATTTGTCTTTCTGCTGGGCGGAATTGACCTGTCAATCGCGACTTTATGCGGATTCTGCGCCGTCGTGACGGTGGAAGTGATTCACGCGTTCGGGGATTCCGTCGGCGGACTGCTGATAGCCGTAATCGCGGCGATTGCCGTCGGCGCGGCGGCGGGCTGCGTACACGGGATTATTATCACGACATTTAAAGTCCCGGCGTTCTTGGTGACTTTCGCCACGCAGAGCATATTTTTGGGCCTGTCCATGGTCGTGACGAATAATAAAATCGTCAGTTGTACGGAACCGGCGGCGTTTACGGCCATCGGGTCTATGAAGATTTTAGGCTTCCCCCTGCCGATTTATTTTATGATCATGATCGCGGCGGCAAGCTGGTTCGTACTGCGCAAGACGGTTTTTGGGCGTTATGTCTATTCCGTCGGCGGCAACGCCACGGCGTCGGAAATTTCAGGAATTAATGTCAAAAAAGTGACGATTATATGCTATATTTTATCCGGCGTGACAACGGCGATTGGCGGCATTATATTAGCGTCGATGACACAGCAGGCGATGGCGTCCACGGGCGCGGGCTATACGAATGACGTGATCACGGCGGGCGTTATCGGCGGCGTGAGCCTGCTCGGCGGCGAGGGAACGGTTTTAGGCGCGATTTACGGCGCCGTCTTAATGGGACTGTTAAACAACGGATTAAATCTCATGAGCGTACCGTCCACGGAAGCGGGACTTGTCAAAGGCATTGTCATTATTGTCGCCGTCGCGTTCGACGCGCTGCAGCACGCGGATCAATCCCGGAAGAAAGTGAAAAAAATCGTCAAGAAAGCGTCGTGATATATAATATTCGCGGCGAATATTTGAAATATTGATAATATATATTATAATTATCATATCCAGATCCCCCGTCGCTTCGCGGCGGCGGGGGAGGAGATGATATATTTTTTCCGGAGGATATGTTGTTATGAAAAAAATTGACGCGCATTTGCATTTGGCGAAAGTTGTGGCGGGATACTGCCGCCGGGGAGAATTGCGGGCGATTGGCGGCGGCAAAGCCCAATGGGGAAGCGGCGACGTGTTCCAGTTGTTCCCGACGAACGGCGATTACGGCGACGAGAATTTTACAGCCGAACAAGCGTTGAAAATCATGGACCGGAACGACGTGGAACGCGCGGTTCTCATGAATGGCAGTATGTACGGATTCCAGAATATTTATCACGAGGAATTATTGGAAAAATATCCGGATCGTTTCTGCCCGTCGTGCGAGGTTGACCCGTTCGCGACAAATCATATGAAGGCGCTGGAGAGATTTTTATGGGAAAAGAAATTTCATCTGGTGAAATTTGAAATCAGCTCCGGCGGCGGCCTGATGGGCTGTCATGATCCGTTCCCCCTGTCCGGTCCGCGCATGATGGAAATTTATAAATTAATCGAACAGCATAAAGGCGTTGTCGCGCTGGACGTGGGCGATATGGATATGGACAGCCATCAGACGCTCGGAATTATGCGGATCGCGGATCGGTGTCCGGATCTGAAAATCGTCGTCTGCCATTTATTGGCTCCCGCGCGCGAGAAAAAACGCGAATGGCTGGCGGAATTGCAAATATTAAAACAGGCCAATATCTGGTTTGATATAGCCGCCATGCCGAAAATCATGAAACCGGATGTTTATCCCTATCCGGAGACGTGCGATTATTTAAAATCAGCGGCGGATGTCGTCACGCCGAAGAAACTCATGTGGGGGACGGACGCGCCGTTCGCCGCCACACAGGACACTTACGAACATCTGACGGATTATCTGGAAAAAACCGGCGTATTCACGGAAGAGGAAAAAGCCGATATTTTCTATAACAACGCCAAATCCGTATATTTTCCGGAATAAACCGGATATAATCAGATAAATTCTCATGAAAGGGAACAAAGCATGAAAAAACTGGTGAGTTTATACGGCGCGCACTCGGAATTATACGACGCGATGAACGAACGCGCCAAAAATTACGCGGCGGAACGCGGTCTGGAATATATCTGGATTCCCCAGACGCCTTTCACGCCGGAGGGCGCGATTGACGCGTTAAAATCCGCCGACGCCGGGATTATTGATGTAGATCAATATGACAAAAATATTTTCGAGAAAATCAAAGAAAATATTAAAATCTTAATCCGTTACGGCGTGGGATTTGAGGCCGTGAATCTGCCGGACGCGAGCGCGAACGGAATCGCGATTGCCCGCACGACAGGCGCGAACGCGCAAGCCGTGGCGGAAATGGCGTTCGCTATGATTATGGCCGCGAAACGTCAGTTGATCGCCAATCGCTATGTCGTCAACTCCGGCAAATGGGGGCCGAAAAACGTCGGCGGCGGCATGAAAGGCAAAAAATTAGGCTTGCTTGGTTTCGGCATGATTTCAAGACTGCTGGCCGGACTGTTCAGCGGATGGGATGTCGAGATTTTAGCCTATGACCCGTTCTTATCCGCTGACGCCTGCGAAGCGGCGGGCGCGCGCAAAGTCGAATTAGACGAATTATTCCGGGAAGCCGACGCGATCAGCATTCATATTCCGTACACGCCGGAAGCGTATCATCTTGTAAACGCCGAAAAATTGAATCTCATGAAAAAAGACGCCGTCATTATCTGCACGGCGCGCGGAAATATCATCGACGAACAGGCGTTATATCAGGCGTTGAAAGAAAACCGCATTTTGGGCGCGGGCCTTGACGTGTACGCGCAAGAGCCGCTCCCCGCCGATTCCCCGCTGATCGGACTGGACAACGTCATCTTGACGCCGCACGTCGCCGCGCAGACGGAGGACGCGTTATGGTCCATGTACGCGAAGGCCATCGACATCGCGGCGGATTTCCTTGACGGAAAAGATATAGGCCGGGATTTATTAAATCCTGATTATAAAAAATAATTCTAACTAAACCTCACCCCCTGTCCCCCTCTCCTAAAAAGGAGAGGGGGAACGCAATTTGCGGCATTTCTTCCCATTGCGTTCCCCTTCCCCTTATAAGGGGAAGGGGACAGGGGATGAGGTTCAAAAAATAAAAAAACACAGGAACGCGGTCCCCGCAACATCGAAAGGAGAAAACTCCAACGGGGTCCGCGTTCCTGTTATCTATCAGCCGGGTTTTACGCGCGCTACGCCCGGCGCGTCACGGACGAGTTTCCCAATCCCGCCCGGGGACGCC
>CAJOQY010000171.1 GCA_905236835.1 uncultured Oscillibacter sp.
AATAAATATTAAAAATAAATATTAAAATAAAAATAAAATAAAAATTTAAATCCGGTTTTTCACGCGGTATAATAATTCCAGCGCGGAAAACCAGCGTTTGCGGATGAGAAACGCCACAAGCTGTTTGTTCCGTCCCATGCCTTTGGGGTTTAACCGCGCGATCGCGCCCGCCATTTCCGGACGTTCGCATAAAGATTTGATTTCTTCCCGCCGTTCCCGCATGGTCTTGGGATTCCCATGGGCATACTCATTGGCGACGGCGATTAATAAATTCGCCCAGTTGGAATTATCCCGCCAGTCCGGACAGTATTCCATCAGATGATATTTCGCGGCCAATTCCGCTTTGCGGTCGATATAATCCGTCAGAACCGTCATGATATTCGGCATATAATGCCGCGTGGCGGACGCCGGATTCTGGATATAGCGATATAACGCCTGTTCCGTCACGGCGAGCGTATCCGCGCCCTGAAAATACGCCAATACAAATAAATCATCTTCCAGATACGCGCCTTTGAATTTTAAATCCAACTCCCGGATACGCGCGCTCGAGAATAAATAACGCACGCTGTATCCGTTAAAAATCGGGGCTTTCAGGCGTTCTCCAAACAGGGGCAGGATAATTTTTTCCCGGATTTCGTCATGATGATACAATCCCTCCGGCAGTAAAAGCTCCGTATATCCGCCGCCTGACGGGGGAATATTCTCAATCGCGCAGCCGACAGTCTGCGCGCCGGAACGGAGGCGCAAATTCCACAGCGTTTCCAGCGTCCGGGGGATGTATTCGTCATCCGCGTCCAGAAACGCGATATAATTTCCACGCGCTTCTCGCAATCCGCGATTGCGCGCCTCACTGACGCCCATATTGCGCGGCTGATGAAAAGCCCTGATCCGGCTGTCCGACGCGGCGAACGCGTCGCACAAGGCTGGAGACCGGTCCCCGGACCCGTCGTCGATTAAAATCAATTCCCAATCGGAAAACGTCTGATTCAATACGCTTCTGACACAGCGTTCCAGCGAATTTTCACATTGAAAGACCGGCGCGATCACTGAAATTTCCGGCATACAAGGCCATCCCCCGCGTTTTTATATAATATTATTATATAAAATTAATGATTTAAAATATATTTAAAATAATTATATATTATTATTTTATGAAATATTGATAAATTTAATCCGCGAACCGCCAATCGTTGGATAATATCATGGCGTTGTAAAACTCGAAATATTCGGTTTTCAAGATATAATCCCGGCGGCCTATCCGGACTTCCTGTTCCCCTACTTTGCTTAAAATCACATCCCCGGTGGGACCCGTATAAGTGACTTCAAACACCAGATTCACCCGGCGGGGATCCTCAATCCAGTCGCCGTCCGCTGTCAGGAGATAATACGGCTGCTCTTCCACGGATAAAACTTGTCCGTTTAAACGCTTTCCGGATGCCATCAGCGTCCCCGGCAGAAGGTCTTTCACGTTTTCGGCGGCTTCCACCGGGACGGCTTCCACCAGCGCCCGGAAATTCATGGTCAACGTCCGGTTTGTCTCCCCGGACGAGGAACCCGCGACTTTCCAGATTACGAAAACCGCCGCCAGCGCCAGAAATACGACCGCCGCAATATCCACCACATTGAATTTGCCGATTTTTCCCGCTTTTTCTTTCATGTCCAAACCTCCGTGTCAAATAAAAATTTTATAATTTTTTATAATTTTTATAATTTTTTGATAAATCCGGTAAAATTCCGACGGCTGTCCGCGATTATGAAACCGGTGGACAAATGATATTTTTTATTATATAATATTTTTCCGGATTGTACAAGCGTTTCTTTTCGCGTTTTTATAGATGATTTTAAAATCTTGGGAAAGGCGGGGGCGGCATGAAACATATCGCCATATTTCAGGACAATCTCAGAGTGGGCGGCGTACAGAAAGCGTTGATTAACATTCTCCGGGAAATTGATTACTCCCGCTGTCAGGTGGATTTATATCTTTTTGACGAGGGATCTTTTTTTGATATGCCCGTATTTGAGAATCTGCGGGTAATTCATTTGAACGCGCGATTCGCGTCTTTGGATCGGCTGATATATTTTAATCTGCTTTACCGGTTTTCCAAAGATGTCACGGGGGGCAAATTTTATGACGCCGCTGTGGATTTTAACAGCTATCAAAACGCGTGCGCGGCGGGCGTTTTGAAATCCAACGCCCGGAAAAAAATCATGTGGATTCATAATGATATGGAAATTAAATTAAAAAACGAGCCGAAATATCGGATTTTATGGCATTTTTTTAAAAATAAACTGGCATATTATGACGAATTCGCCGCCGTATCGCCGGGGATTATCGACGGTTTCCGGAAAGTGTCGGGCATTACGGACAAGCCGATCACGGCGATTCCCAATCATATCGACACGGGAGAAATTTTCCGCAAAAAAAATGATATTCCGGCGGATTTCCATCCGGACCCGAAAAAATTAAATCTCTGTTCCGTGGGGAGAATCTGCCATCAGAAAGGCTATGATTTGCTGATAAACTATCTGGCGCGGGTGAAAAAAACGCGAAATGATTTTCATTTTTATCTGATCGGCGACGGTCCGGACCGTTCCGCGCTGGAAGGGCAGATTAAAAATTTAAACCTGCGCGATGAAATTACGCTCATGGGCAATCAAGCCAATCCGTTTTGCTATATGGACCAAATGGACGGCTTTGTATTGACATCACGTTATGAGGGGCAAGGCATGGTGATCCGCGAGGCGCAGGCGCTGGGACTGCCGCTGTATATTTCCAAGAATCTGGAGCCGTATAATCCCGGCATCATGGGATATGAAAATATCGCGGAAGCCCTGATTCAAGCGAAAAAGCCGGAGCGTAAAATTTATAATGACCTGAAAGATTATAACGCCGCCATTACCCGGTCATTGAACCGGATTCTGGGACTTTCCTGAAAACCATCATCAGGAGGCGCCTGTATCATGAAACCAGAAAAAAATAAAAATCCAGAAAAAAATAAATTTATTAAAAAAGCGCGGAACCGGACGGGGATTTTGATCTGCGGCGCTTACGGGCTGGGCAATTCCGGCGACGAGGCGATTCTGACGGCGATTCTGCGCCAAGTCCGGGACGCGGCCCCGGACGCCGATATTACGGTTTTGTCCCGCAACCCGGCGGAAACCGCCGAGCAGTATCATGTCAAAGCCCTTTATATGTTCGATTTTCCCGGCATTCACAGGGTCCTGAACAACACGCGCTTATATATCAATGGCGGCGGAAGCCTGATTCAGGACGCCACCAGCCGCCGCAGTTTGTTATATTATTTATACACGCTTTGGGCCGCGAAAAAACACAAATGCCGCGTCTTAATGTACGGGTGCGGCATTGGTCCCGTGCGCTATCGCGGAGACCGGCGCCTGACGCGCCGGATTTTAAATCAATGCGTGGATATGATCACTTTACGGGAAGCCGATTCCCTGCGTGAATTAAACGAACTGCGCGTGACAAAGCCGGAAATTGTTTTGTCCGCCGATCCCGCGCTGACGCTCCGGCCCGCGCCGGAATCTGAAATTGACGAGATTTTCCGCCGCGCCGGGATTCCGCCGCGCGGAAACTATATCTGTCTGGCTCTGCGCGACTGGAAGGGATTCGACAAGAAAATCCCGGCGTTCGGCATGGCCGCCCGTTACGCCTATGACACTTACGGTCTGACGCCGGTGTTTATCGCGATAGAGAAACGGCAGGACCCGGCGGCGCACCGTCCCGCCGCGAAATATTTAAACGGCGCGCCGTATTTCTTTCTTGACGACGCCGGAAACGCCGGGACGATTATCGGCGCGCTGTCACGGATGAAAATTATTATCTCCATGCGCCTGCACGCGCTGATCTTCGCCGCCGGACAGGGAATCCCGCTGATCGGCGTCGTATATGATCCGAAAGTATCCGCCTTTCTGCGCTATCTGGGACAGGATTTGTTTCTTGAGCTGGACGCCGTGCAAGCGGAGAACCTGAAAAATTTAATCGACCGCGCCGCCGCCCGGATGGACAGGCCGGAATCACAGGCGCGCGCCGCCGCGAAACTGCGCGAAATGGAATCCGGCAACATCGCCGCCGTCCGTAAATTGCTGAAAGAGCTATAAAAAACAGCCGGGATATTATCAAAACATAGCGGATAAAATAAAATTTCCCCGGTCAACCGGGGAAATTTCGCGTAAATCTCGATTATCCACACAAGGTGGCACGCCATGAGGGATTCGAACCCCCGGCCTTCTGGTCCGTAGCCAGACGCTCTATCCAGCTGAGCTAATGGCGCATATCTTTGAATTTATTTTAATATAGCATATTTTCAACGGAAAAGCAAGCGTTATTTTTTCACTTCATGTAAAAAATAACGCTTTATTCACGGAGATATTTGGTTATTTTATCTAAATCGCGATTTCGTGATAGACGCGCGGGGCGAAAAATCACAAATTACCGGTTTACAGATAAAAAAATCTATGCTATACTATATGCCAATATGGGGGAAGTGTCAGCGCTGACGGCTTTCCAACGCGCCGCGCCGTTTTCGGCAATGATGTCACGCGCCGCGTGGATGCGCATCCCCCCTTCCCTCTTAGGGGGAAATTATGAGGAGGTAAGAATATGGCAAGAAAGTTCAAGTCCATGGACGGAAACAACGCGGCGGCGTATGTTTCCTACGCGTTTACGGAAGTGGCGGGGATTTATCCCATCACGCCGTCCTCGCCCATGGCGGATCTGGTGGATCAGTGGTCCGCCGCCGGACAAAAAAACATCTTCGGCACGACAGTAAAAGTAGTCGAGATGCAGTCCGAGGCCGTCGCGGCCGGCACGGTCCACGGCTCCCTTGGCACCGGCGCGATGACGACGACTTATACGGCTTCTCAGGGCCTGCTCCTGATGATCCCCAATATGTATAAAATC
>CAJOQY010000172.1 GCA_905236835.1 uncultured Oscillibacter sp.
CGGCGGTTATCCGCAGACATCCGGAATCGAGTTCACGCTGGATACGACAAAGCCTTATGATCAAGGCGACGCCTATCCGGAATCCACATATTATAGCCCCGCGTCGATTCAGCGCGTGGAAATCACGGCGATCAACGGGGAGGAATTTGACCCGGCCGCGACTTACGCCGTCGTGACGAATAATTTCTGCGCGGCGGGCGGCGACACGTATTACGCGTTCAAAACCGCCATCGCGAAATTTGACACGGGCATTGTCATGGATGAGGCGGTCATGGAATATGTGGAAGACGCTCTGGACGGCGTCATCAGCGCGGAAGCCTACGAGACGCCGAGAGGCGATCAGAATATCATTCTCCCGTAAACGGCGAATAAAATCCGACAATCACGCGGGATAACGGCGGAATCAAGCGCCGCCGTCCCGCGTGACGCCAATCGGGAGTTGGATTTTTAGATTTTATTTCAGAGGTGAATATATTTTTATGAAGCGGAAAAAATTCCTGTCCCTGCTCTTGGCATTGTCTATGGCTCTTTCGCTGGCCGTTTTCCCGATGGCCGCGGAGAACGACGACGGAATCACGATTTTATATACCAATGATATTCATACTTATATAGATAACACCCGCAAAAACGACAACGGCGAAACGATAAGCGCCTTGCGTTATTCCACCGTGGCCGGATACCGTCAGGCCATTGACGCTGATTTTCTGGTGGACGCGGGAGATCATATCCAAGGCACGTCCTACGGAACTTATGACAAAGGCCATACGATTATTAATCTCATGAACGCCGCCGGATATACCGCCGCGACGCTGGGCAATCACGAGTTTGATTATGACATGACCGGAACGCGGAACGCGATTGAATGGGCTGATTTCGATTACGTTTCCTGCAATATTATCAATACCGACGGCGCGCGGCTTCTTGATTCATACAAAGTCTATGAAGCCGGCAACGGCAAAAAAGTAGCTTTTCTCGGCATCACCACCCCGGAATCCATCACAAAATCCACGCCCGCGTATTTCATGAATGAAAACGGGGAAATCGTGTGGAGTTTCTCCGAGGGCGACGAGGGCGCGAAACTCTATGCCGTCGTCCAGTCCGCCATTGACGCCGCCGCCAAAGAAGCCGATTATGTCATCGGCGTCGGACATATGGGCGTGGACGAGGGCTCCGCGCCGTATACGAGCGAAGATGTCATTCGCAATACGTCCGGATTCACGGCTTTTATCGACGGACATTCCCATACTTTAATGGAAATGCAAAAAATACCGGACAAATCCGGCAAAGAAATTGTTTTAACGCAGACAAAATGCTATCTGGAATATCTGGGCGAAATGACAATAGATTCATCCGGATCCGTCACGACCCGGCTTCTTGACGCCGAGGATCTGGCGGACGTGACGCCCGATCCCGATGTGAAAGCCATTGAGGATAATATTATATCCATCATGGCGGAAGAACAGAGCCGCGTGATTGCCCATACGGATATAAGGCTTGATACGCATAACGGCGACGAACGCCTTGTACGCAAACAGGAAACGGCAATCGGCAATTTCTGCGCCGACGCGACGTATTATTATTTTGACAGCCGGGATTATAATATTGATGTCGCCTTTATGAACGGCGGCGGCATTCGCGCCCCGCTGGACGGCGATATAACAGCGAAAACCCTTCAGGATATTTATCCTTGGGGAAACGTCTTGTGTCTGGTGGATATGACCGGACAGCAGATTTTGGACGGTCTGGAATTCGGATCCAGAAATATCAATCCGGAGGGGACCAATGAAAGCGGCGGTTTCCTCCATGTATCCGGATTAAAATATCAAATCAACGCTTCGATTCCGGACACCACGCAAAGCGACGACAACGGCATTTGGACGGGCGGCCCCACCGGGGAATACCGCGTATCCAATGTACAAGTGAAAAACCGCGAGACAGGCCAATATGAGCCGCTGGATTTAGATAAGCATTACGCCGTGGGCGGCATTAATTACACGCTGCGCAATATGGGCGACGGCTTCGCCATGTTCACCGGGGAAAACATCGTGGACGGCGTGGCTGTGGATTATATGGCCTTGGAAGAATATATTCAATCCTTCCCGGAGGACAGTTCCACCGGCCTGTCCACGCTGAAAGCCGGTATGGGCTATGACGGCCCCGAAGGACGGATTCTCATCACGGAACAGGCGGAGGAAAGTTACGCGGGCAAGACCGTTATTCTGCACTCCAACGACGTTCACGGGGCGATCATGGGTTATTCATATATCGCGGCCCTGCGCGACGAGTTTGAGGCCAAAGGCGCGCGCGTGCTTTTGGCGGATGTCGGCGATTTCAGCCAAGGCGACCCCACGGTCAGCCTGTCGAAGGGCGCGGACGCCATTGACATGATGAACGCCGCCGGTTATGATGTCGCCACGCTGGGCAATCATGAGTTCGATTTCGGTTACGAACAGTTGATGAGCAATCTGGACAACGCGGAATTTCCGGTGATCTGCACGGATGTTTATGAGGACGACGAGCCGATTTTGTCTCCCGGTTATATCTTGGGATTAGATTCCGGCCTGACAATCGGCTTTTTGGGCATGGAAACGCCGGAAACGCAAACGAAAGTCAATCCGGGTCTGATTCAGGGGATTCAATTCGTGTCCAATACCGGAACCGACAAAAAAGCGCTCTATACCCGCGCGCAAAGCGAGATTGAAACTCTGCGCGAAAACGGCGCGGATATTGTCATTGCCCTGACGCATCTCGGCGTGGACAATGAATCCGCCCCGGACGGACATCGGAGCGTGGATTTGTATAACAACACCACGGGGATTGATATAATCCTTGACGGCCATTCGCATACTGTTATGACCTGCTGGGCGGACGGCGCGCCGTATAATCCGTTTGAGCCGGACGCGGAAGAACCCGGAGAAAACGCTGAAATTCTCCCGATCCAGTCCACCGGAACGAAATTCGCTTATATCGGCGTGGTTGTAATCGACAACGACAGCAAGGAAATCGAGGAGCATTATTTGATTTCCACGGAAAACATGAAACAAGATGAAGCCGTCGCGGCGAAAGCGCAAGAAATCATCGACCGCGTTGACGCCGAATACGGCGAAGTATTCGCGCAAAGCGAAATTTTACTCAACGGCGAACGCGACCCCGGCAACCGGACGGA
>CAJOQY010000173.1 GCA_905236835.1 uncultured Oscillibacter sp.
CGGGAACCGCGCTTTGTCCGGACGCCGCCGCGCCCTGACTGGACTGGCTGGCGATAGGCGGGCGGTACGTTGAGCGCCGGGGTTCAAACGTATCCTGTTTGATCTGGATCGGTCGGCTTTTGACTTCCGGGGAGCCTTGTTTAGAGCGGCTGATTTCCATCTCAGCCGTTCCGCGGGTGTACTCCAGGGAGGCGCTTTGCGTTTTTACCTGAATTTCAATCGGCACTGTTTTGATTTCAATCAGGGGAACCATTGATAAGCACTTCCTTTCATGGCTTTTCAAATGTTGCTTTAAGGGCGCGGCGGACAGGCGCGCGGCGTCCCGGTCCCGGGACGCTACGGCATACGCCGCTCCCATTCGCACGAGTAAAATAATAATATAATAATATATTTAATATATTAAAAATATATTAACGCATATAATCAAACAGGGACTCGGAAAGAATGTCATTGCCGATGCGAAGGGCGGCGTTATAAGAATACTGGGCCCACATCATTTCGGAGATGGCAAGGGCAATATCCTCGTGTTCCAGTTCGTCGATCTGTTCGCTGAGCGTAAACTGCGTGTCTTCCAGCTGGGAGATATTGGTTTTGACATAAGCGCTGCGGGCTGAGAGTTCCACGTGCTGTTCCTGCACGCGGTCAATGGCGCTCAGGAGTTTATTGGTCAGAGCCGAGGCGCGCTCTTTGTCGCCGGGGTTCGCGAAATCACCGGAATCCGCGTCGCAGTTTTTATAAATATTGCCGATCTGGCGCATGATAACGGCCAGATTTATCGGATCGCCGTCCTCGTCCGTGCCGTAGCCCAGAAAATTCAGGCCGCTGATAGCGGAATTGACCGCGCTGTTTGGAATGATTTTCTGATTTTCGTCCTCTTCCATGCCAAGTCCGATATTGACATACGCCGTTTCGCCGTCCATGGCCTTCAGCGCGTCATAGGCGGCTGTGTCGGGGGCGGCGCTGACATCGACGCCGCGATAAAGCAGGGTGTCGCCGTCCCAGACGTAAGGGACGTTCAGCCCGTCGTTCCCGGCGAAGATATATTCGCCGTTGTAGCGGGCGTTCATGGACATGGCGATGGATTCGGATTTGGAAATTAAATCAATACCGAGCGCGCGGCGTCCGCTTGCCGTCGCGTCGGACAGGCCGGACATGGCGGAGTAAATGCCGTCAAGACTGGTGGCGGAGTCGTCGCCGTTGACGATAGCGCCGCCGGCGGTCCATGCGGTCTCGAATTTACTGACCAGATAACTGCTGGTTTCCAGATAATCCCCGGCGCGCCAGTAATCGCGGCGCAGGCGGAACGCTTTCGCCGCCGCCGCCGGGTCTTCCGCGTAGCTGGAGAAATTGCGGGTAGTCTGGACCCGTTCCATTTTATCGTTGACTTTTTCCTTGCTCCGGCGGATGGAGTTGCCATAGGACCGGAACAGGCCGTTTGTCGTAATCCGGAAAGACATGAATTCATTCCCCCTTTTAAATAAACTGAATGGATTTAAACGGCGGTGCCGTTGATGAGTTTGTCAAGCATTTCGTCGAAAACCGTCATCAGGCGGCAGGCGGCGGAATAAGATTTCTGATAAGACATCAAAGTCATGGCCTCGTCGTTCAGATCCACGCCCATGACGCCGTCGCGGTTGATATACAGCGAGTCGGCGCTGAGCGAGTAATTGTCTAATTTGATATTCGTCAACTGGTTGTCGCTGGCGAGCGTGGCGGAAATATGATCCGTGAGCAGTTCCTGAAACGTCCCCCGGAAGAACGCGTCGTTGTTGGCGGCGTCGCTGTAAATGCCGTCATTATTCGGGAAAAAGTCATGCTGTTTGGTAAAGACGTTCAGGAAATGATTCAGATTGCTGTTGTCTGTGCTGTTGGAGATGGGCTGACCGTCCGGGCCGATGATTTGCGGTTCTTTTGTCGTCAATACCCGGAAAGTCCCGTTTGACCAGTTTTGCGAGATGGAGATATTTTTCGCCGTGATGCCCTCGGGGCTGTTGCCGTTTGGATGATTGCTTAATAATACGCCGCCGTTATAATAATTATATTCGGGTTTCAGGACGTATTGGGAGCGATCTGTCGTGACATTGCCGCTTTCGTCGATAAAAGCGCCGTCCGCGTTTGTCTGATAGATAACATCATCCGCGAGGGTATTGGCCTCGTTGAGATATTCGGCCATGGAATTGGCGAGCGTGTCCAGCGCTTTTTGATAAA
Source organism: uncultured Oscillibacter sp. (assembly GCA_905236835.1). Lineage (GTDB taxonomy): Bacteria > Bacillota > Clostridia > Oscillospirales > Oscillospiraceae > Oscillibacter. The sequence goes on from CAJOQY010000173.1 coordinate 2,209, forward strand.
ACGGGATGCCGCGTTTTCCGGCGGCGTCCGGGTCGCGTTCGAGATCTTTTTCAGACGCGAATACGCCTTTTTCCGTCAGCATTTCGCGATCCGCCAGCAAAGCCCCGTCCAGTTCCGTGTCAAATAACCGGACCGCGCCCCGGAAGAGTTCAACCTGATGGATTTCAAATGTCCCGCTGCCCATGTCAATTACTTTCACGTCCGTGCGTGTGACTTCGCCGTTGACGGTCACGCGGGATTTGGACTCGAACGCGGGATCCTGCCGCAGTTCGATCAGCGCGTTTGTGGCGTCCTCGCTGCTGTTATAGACCGTCGTGCCGAATTCGTGAACCGTGATTCCGGAGCTTCCCTCTTCCTCGCCTTCCGTCACGACCACGCGGAATTCCGTGCCAACGGCGTCTTCGTTCAACTCATCGGCGTAAGCCTGCGCCTCTTCCACGGTGTCGAACACCAGATATTCTTCCTCGTTGTCCGGATTCGTCACGGGGCCAATATCGCGGTTTTTCACGACGCCCTGATCTTCCTCGTGTAACACCCGCGTCCGGCCATGGGGGTCCGTCAGTTCGGCGAGATTGAGATCATAATTATCTAAATCCACATCTTCGTATACGTCAACGCCGTTCTGCATACCCCGAATGGAAATCTGGGTGGCGTAAATGCCGTCGACCAGAATCCGGGAGAGCTGTTTCGCCTCGCCGGTTTCCGGATCTATCGTATCCGTATTTGTTCGGATCATCAATTTTTCGCCCGTGATGCCCCGGGAGATTTCCTCGGTCTCATATGTTACCTGAATGTTCATGTATTTGGACAGCTCGTCGATCAATAAATTGCGCTGGTCTTTCATTTCAAGAGAGTTGTCGCCGTAAATCGCGTTTTTCCGGATCGTGCTGTTCATGAATCTGATTCGATCCAATAAATAATTCGCCCGGTCAATATCCTCGCTTAATTTTTCCGCCTGCGTCTCATGCAGGGCCTCCAGATCCGTGGCGGTTTTATTGATCTGCCGAACCAGCGTGTCGACGGACGCGCGGAAAAGCGTATCGATCTGACCCTTGCCGGCGCCTTCGGAGTTGAGCGATTCCAATTGCTGGATCGCGTCGTTGAACATGGCCTCCATGACGCCGGCCTCGTCGTCGCCCTTTGTGACTTCGTCCAATAAAGAGCTAAGATGATTATACGAGTCCGCTTTGGCCTCGAAAGCGCCCACATGGGTCTGCTCGTTGCGATAGCGTATATCAAGATACATATCCCGCGTCTGGGACACGGAGGGAGCCAAAACGCCCATGCCCATTTTCAGCGTCGCGGATTGATTATATCTGTCCGCGGCGGTCATGTGCAGGCTGAACTGATCCAGACTTTGGCGGGTGTAGCCTTCCGTATTAATATTAGAAATATTATTTCCCGTGACGTTGATTCCTTGGCTGGACGCGTAAATACCCAGCCGGGCCATTGTGAAAATACCGTATGTAGATACGCCTCCCATGGCGGTCGCCTCCTGTTTTTATAATTTTTATAAATTTTTTATAATTTTATCATTTTACGCCCGAATATCGGCGAATTTACGCCCGAATA
>CAJOQY010000174.1 GCA_905236835.1 uncultured Oscillibacter sp.
CAACGCGATGGGCAGCATAAACGAACGCCCGACACGCTGAAGCACGCCAAAAATTTGATCTTTCATGTGTTCTTCCTCCCTTTTGATGTTTATTCAAAAGCCGATTTATATTTAAATATTAATAATATAAATATTAAATATAATACCGGCGTTTGAATCGTGAAAGCATGATTTAATCCCGGCTGTTAATGCGCTTTAAATGAATGGTTAAATAAATCAATTCCTCGTCGGATAAATTTTTATCCCATGTGTTTTTGACATATTCGGCGATTAAACAGGCGCATTTATAATGCCGCGCGCAGGTTTTAATAATCATGTCACGGAAAACCGCGTCCTGTTCGCCGCCGTCGTCAAGCGTTTTGTTCTGAAACAATCTCTGGGCGAAATATCTCAAATGCACGACAAAACGGCTGAAATCCAGCGATTCCCGGTCAAATTTTTTTTGATAATAATACTCAACCACCGTCAAAGCGCCTTCGATGAGTTTTGTAATATCATACATTTCGCTCATATCGGTATTTAATTCCGCGTTGACGATATGAAGCGCGATAAAAGACGCCTCGCCCGGATTCAAATCCACGCCCGTCCGTTCCCGGATGATTTTTAAGCAATATTGGCCCAATCTATACTCAGCGGGATAATAGCACATAATATCCCCTTGCAATGGATTGTTAAATTCCAGCCCTTCGGCTTTGCGCTTGATCGCGAAACTGATATGATCCGCCAGCGTAATAAAAAGCGACTCATTCAGCGGCTGTGAAATTTCGCGTTTGATATATTCTATCAATTCCTGCGTTAAACTCAAATGCTCAAGGGGAATCTGCGCGATTAATTCCCGGAGTTTGCGCTGTTCGTCGCGGCCTTCCATGCGGTATGTCTTTTCCACAAGGGAATCGTCAATCCATTCCAGCCGCTTGTGATGAAAGCCCAATCCTTTTCCGGTGACGATCAACTCGTGATTCCGCTCGTCCAGAACGCAGAGAATATTATTATTAATTACTTTTTTAATCCGCAGTCTCAACAGCCCCGCCCTCCTTGTCCATTGGCGGAAAGCGGGCCGCGTGAAAATAAACCAGCCCTGTCCGGGCATAAAAACACAAACCGGACAGAGTTGGTCAAGCCCGCGTTACCGGTAACATTCCAACATCAAGCGATATGATATATAAAATATTATCCATGATGTATGATATAAATCTAAAGTATGAATAAATTATAAATTATCATAACAGTTTCCGTCAAAAAAGTCAAGCGGGACGGAAACGGCGCAAAATTTTTGTGGACTTGCACAAGAAAAATATAATATTTTGGCCGTTTTGCCGGAACGCGCTGTTTCCGCCGCGATAAAAATTACGCGCCGTCTGACGGTCCGGCGGGCCATCGAACGGTAAATATCGCGCCGCCTAAAAAACGGTTCGCCGCCTCTATCGCGCCGCCGCGCCGCCGTACCGTGTCGCTGACAATCGACAATCCAAGCCCCGTTCCGCCCATGCCGCGCGAACGCGCTTTGTCCACGCGGTAAAATCTTTCAAATATCCGGGACAAATCGCTTTCCGGAATGCCCGCCCCGTTGTCCTCCACCGTCCAGACGCACCACGCGTTTTCACGCCGGATCGTGATTTGCACCGTCCCCCCGGCGGGCGTGTATTTCACGGCGTTGTCGATTAGATTATAAAATACCTGATGAATTTCATCCCGCGTACCCCATATCACGCAGTTTTCCTCCGCGCGGTATGTCAGATCAATATTTTTTTCCTGCGCCAATAATCCCATCATGCGCAAAACCTGTTTGAAAACCGGAATCACGTCCACACGCGACGGCGCGTCCAAAATGCCGCTGTCCAGTCTGGTCAAGTGCATTAAATCCTCCGTGATACGGCTCAGTCTCTCGGCTTCCGCGCCAATATCAGACACAAATTCCCGCGTCGTCTCCGGATCAATCCCCGGATTTTCCAAAATCGAATCCGATAATAATCTAATCGCCGCCAGCGGCGTTTTTAACTCGTGCGACGCGTCGGACACAAACTGCCGCCGCGCGTTTTCCGTGACCTGCAAGCGATCCGTTAAACTGTTAAACTCCCGACCGATCAAGGCGATTTCATCCTGTCCGAAAATGCGGGCGCGGTGGCTGTACGCGCCTTCCCGGACATCCCGGATCGCCGTCAATAACGCCGTGATTTTTTGGGACAGCCGCGCCGATAATAATAAACTTAATAACAATACCGCCGCGCCGGTAAACGCCGATAATCTTAATAAATTCTCCTGTAGGCCGGATAATAACGCCGCCTGTTCAGTGTCATATTCATAGGCGTAAACCGCGCCGATAATTTGATTGCGATATAACACCGGCGACGACGCCCGCGAACGGAACGCGCCGTCCTGATAGCCGCAACATACCGCGTCATTGCCAAGCAAAGCCTGTACCAGTTCCGTATATAATACATAATCGCCGACGGCGTCCCGGCTCTCGCGGGAGTCATATAAAACGCGTCCGGCGGCGTCCGTGACTAAAATCCGGCTCAATCCGCTCTCTTCCGCCAGCGCCATCGCCGCCGCCACGTTTTCTTCCGTCAGAATATCCAATCCAGACAGCGACGAAACCATAACGGACACGCTGGACTGCATGGAATTTTTTTTGGATCGAAACACCATGTCTTCCGAGGCGATCAGCGGATAAGTATTCAATAAAACCAGTACGGCGGCGATAATCATGATATAACTCACGCCAAACCGCACTTGCAAACTGTCCCAGAAGCGTTTCCGCCCCCGATTTTGTTTTTGTTTCCGCTTTCGCGTTTGCTTTTGCGCGTTTTCCTGTTTTCGCGCCTTTGACTGCTTTCCCGCCCGCGACCGCGTTTGTCTGTTCGCCCGCTTTCGCGCCTGATTTTTTATCCGCTCCCGTATCCGGTTAAACGCCGCGCGCATGATACCGCCGCCCCTCATGTCCGCTTGAATTTCTTTTCCACTTCGCGTTTCGTGATTTTTATTGCCACTGGCCGCCCATGCGGACAAAATCTGATCTCGCCGCTTTGTACTTTTTCAATTAAAATATTCAATTCCTGTTCGCTGTTCTCCCATCCGCCTTTGATCGACATTTTACAGGCGACTGTCCGTAACGCCGCGTCCCGCCGTTCCTCCACGCTTCGCCCCGTCCGGAAATTCTCCGCCAGTTCTTCCAGCGCCGCCGGGATTTCCTCCGGGTCCATGCCGTCCGGAATCTCTCGAACCAAGATCGCCCCGTCCCCGAAATCCTCACAGGCGAAGCCCAGCCGATCCAGAATTTTGATATTTTCCAGCAATAACGCCGCGTCCCGCCGTTCCAGATCAATCGCGGCGGGCGTCAAAAGCGTCTGACGCATGGGGGATTCCGATTCTTTCATATTTCGCAATTTATCAAAATTCACCCGTTCATGGGCGGCGTGTTTGTCAATCAGCCATAAATCATCGCCGGCCTCGCAAATAATATACGTCCGGAACGCCTCGCCAATCGTCCGCCATGTCAAATCTTGCTGTACGGGAATCACACTTGTCATCGCTTCCTGTCCGGACAATCGCGCGTTCAAAGGCGATTCGATTTTTAATTTATCCGCTTCGTCCGGCGATATATTATTATTTTCATCATCCCAACCGGGCGGCGGCGCTTCCACGTCCTCCGGATTATTATTATTTTCCGGCGATATATTATTATTTTCATCGTCCCAACCGGGCGGCGGCGCTTCCATGTCCTCCGGATTATTATTATTTTCCGGCGGCATATTCTTTTCATCATCCCAGCCGGGCGGCGGCGCTTCCACGTCAACGCCAGACTTATCATTATTATAATCAAGCGCGCTGACAGGCGGATTCCCTGCCCATTTCACACGAGGCTTTCTGTTGTCCAACACCACATCCGCGCCGCTGTTTTTTACTTTGCCGCTTTGAGATTGATCATTTCCGTTCGCGCCGCCGTTATATCCCGCCTGATTCATTCGCGCGCGGTATGTCCGCGCGTCCATATTCTGAAAAAAATCGCCTCTCGGTTTGACCGTAAAATTTATATTATTTTCCGCGCTTCTTCCATATCCTCCGGAATGATCATCGGCGCGGGAATATCCCGGCGCGGGAATCGGGCTTCCGTGCGCCATTAACGCCTCTAATACCGCATGATATACTATATCAAATAATTCCCGTTCCCGCGCGAATTTTATTTGCGTTTTCGCCGGATGAACATTGACATCCACCTGATCCGGCGGCATTTTAATATTTAAAACGCAGCCGGGAAATTTGCCTTTTAATAACTGATTTCGATACGCTTCCTCCAGAGCCGTCGTCAATACTTGCGATTTGACAAATCTGCCGTTGACGAAAAACACCTGCATGGATCTGGATCCGCGTCCGTGTACCGGCATGGTCACAAAACCCTCGATCTCGATTTCTTTTCCGCCGCGTCCGTCCGCCGGAATCAGCGTTGACGCGAAATCCCGTCCCAAAGC
>CAJOQY010000175.1 GCA_905236835.1 uncultured Oscillibacter sp.
CGCGGCTGTGATAAATATATTTTTATTTATTATTTATTTATTATTTATTTATTATTTATTTATTATTTTTCCGCGTATTCCGCCGCGCTGGTCCCGGCGATCCGTCCGAAAATCACGAAATCCGCGACGGCGTTTCCGCCTAAACGGTTTCCGCCGTGTACGCCGCCGGTCACTTCGCCCGCCGCGTACAAGCCCGGTATCATTTCCCCGTCTTTGTCCAATACCCGCGCTTCGTCGTCAATCCGAATGCCGCCCATCGTGTGATGTATTCCCGCTGTCACATGAATCGCGTAATAAGGCGGCGTATCCAGCGGATTGGCGAAACTGGTTCTGTTAAAATCCGGATCGTTTTTCGCTTTTACATATTCGTTCCATGTTTTCATCGTCTCGGCGAAATCTTTGGACGGCACGCCCATCGCGTCGGCCAATTCCTCATAACTTTCGCCCGTGACGGTCAGGCCCTTTTTGATATATCCTTGAATCACATTCGACGCGTCCGCCATGCGGGAATCAACCACCAGCCAGCTGGACGAGCCTGTCTGCGCGATTTCCGCCGCCGACACTTTGTCTCTTGTCGACACTTCGTCATAAAACCGCTTGCCCTCGGCGTTGATCAAAATCGCGCCGTCGCCGCGCAATCCCTCCGTGATTAACGCCGATGTATGATATTCCACCGTCGGATGAATCTGTATCTGATCCATATCCACCGTGTCCGCGCCGACGGCAATCGCCATATCAATTCCCTGTCCCTGAATGCCGACGGCGTTCGTACTCATAAAGCCTTTCAAATCAGGCCGATAAGACTCCACGCGTTCATGATTCGCGCCAAATCCGCCCGTGGCAATCACAACCGCTTTCGCGTGGATTGTAATCATATTCCCCGCCGCGCCTTTGGCAATCACGCCGCAAGCCGCGCCGTTTTCGTCCATTAAAATTTCTTCCGCCTCGGTTTCCAATAAAATATCAATGCCGCGTTCTTTTAAATTTTCTTCCAGAATCGGCACGATAAACTCACCGACGGAAACCACTTTGCCTTCATCGTTCAACGGTCTGTGAATCCGCTTGACAGACGCGCCGCCAAAACTTGACACGCTGGGCATATCCGCGCCGATGGTCTTTAACCATTCAATCGCGTCGTCGCTGTTTTCCGCTAATTTTTTTACCAATTCCGGATTGTTCCGCGCGCCGCCGCCAATCAACGTATCTAATTGAAATAATTCCGCCGAATCAAAATAGCCGTCCGGGTTCTCCTGATACGCTTCCCACTGTTCTTTGACAATCTTCGCCAGTTCCGTAATCCGCTCGTGATCCGCGTAATTTTCCGCCGCCGCGAGTTGCTTTTCCACGCCCGCCGATTCAGCGAATTCATTTTCATCCTGATAAGGCGTCTCCGCCGCGTTCAGGCCGCCCGTGGATCTGATCGAATTGCCGCCTACCATGGGCATACTCTCTAATATCATCACATTACATCCGGCGTCGGCGGCCTCAATCGCGGCTGTCATGCCCGCGCCGCCCGCGCCTAAAATCACGACGTCTATATTATCATACTCCACATCGGCGACTTCTTCCGCGTTTTCCGCCGCCGGTTCGACATCAAATACAGCCGGATCAAATCCGCCGGACAACAGCGCGGCGCGGATCGCTTCTTTAATCGCGTTAGAAGTCATCGTCGCGCTGGCGATGCCGTCCACCCGTAAACTCTGCGTCTCGTAGATTTTCCCCGGCAATTGCGCTATCGCGTGCGATCCAATGCCTTCCGTCTCCGCCTGATCCGTCACGCGGATCTGATAAATATAATCCGCCGTCGCCGTGATTTCCACGCCGACATCACCGTTCATTCCCTTCGCCGCGCCGGTCAGCGTCACCGCTTCATCCGGAATTTCGCCGCTGTTCGCGCCTACCTGTGACGCCATCCGCGCCGAAATCCCGTCCAGCGCGAGAAAGCAGATCAGCAAAATCCCGCATAATACGCCGATTTTATCCGCCAGTCCTTTTCCCTTCTTCATGCCTTCTCCTCCTGATTTTTATATTCTAAATTTATTAATTTATTTTATATTTTTATATTATATCTCTCCCCGCTCCCGGTTTTCCGCGATATGTTTCCGGATCGCTTC
>CAJOQY010000176.1 GCA_905236835.1 uncultured Oscillibacter sp.
CGTTGACCGTGATCCGGTCTGTGGCTATGTCGGCGTGATCGGCGACGTGTGTCCGCGCTGCGGACGCCGCGAGGGGGAATCCCTTCCGCCGGAAAAAATCGCGTATCTGCGCAAAAAATACCCCGGTATCCCGACATTTCAGGGATTAAGATAAAATAATTGATATGATATAATATTATAATATTTATATAATTTATATATTTTTTATATATTTTCAGGAGGCGTGAATATCATGACGCAAAGAAATCTGAATCAAAAATACGGCGAGGGCGTGCGGTTTGAGAGAATCCGCCGGATTACCGGCTATCTGGTCGGCACAATGGACAAATGGAACGACGCCAAGCGCGCCGAGGAACATGACCGCGTCAAACACGGGCTGGGCAGTCATGCTTAATCTGGCGGGGATGATTCCGGAAAGCATCGTGGACGGCCCCGGCCTGAGAATGACGATTTTCTGTCAGGGCTGTCCGCGTCATTGCGAAGGCTGTCAGAATCCGGAGACATGGGAATTTGGCGCGGGGAAAAATTTCAGCGTTTCCGACGTGCTGGAATATATTCATCAGGATCCGTTATGCCGGGGCGTGACGCTTTCGGGCGGGGAGCCGTTTGAACAGGCGGAAGATCTGGCTGTCATGGCGCGGATATTAAAATCCGAGGGCTATGAAATCGCGGCGTATTCCGGTTATACGTTTGAGGAATTATACCGCGGCGACGCGGCGCGGAAAAAATTATTATCTGAATTGGATATATTAATCGACGGGCCGTTTTTATTGTCAAAACGCAGTCTGTCGCTGAATTTCCGGGGCAGTGAGAATCAGAGAATATTAAATATCCCGGCAAGCCTGCGGGCGGGAAAAGCCGTCCCGGAGACCAGCGCCCGCTGGCTGGGAAAATATTAAAAACTGGAGGCTTGATATGCGAAAGAGCGGAAACGGCGCCTTGATTGGAATTGTTCTGGCGCTTGCGCTGTCCGTGACGGCGATTCCGGCGGCGGACGGCGCGGATATGACAGGCGGCGCGGCGGCGCTGGATGATATTGATATTATCAGCGCGGACAATCCGGAAGAAGAGCGCGCTTATCTCCTTAACGCGGACAATCCGGCGGAATATGACGGCTATATCGTCAAACTGGACGGGCGGTCGGCGCGGCTGTTCGCGGCGGATATGGAAGAATCCGGCGGCGGTCTGGAGGAAATCGCGCCGGAAGCGGGACTGTATCGCGCGGCGGATCTGGATACCGTGGAACGCCTGCGAGACGCCGGGATTTTAGATTACGCGGAGCCGAATTATATTATTTTTCTGGATGACGGCCCATATGAGTCCGCTGAGACAAATCCGGCTGAACTGTATAATCTCAGCGGGGACGATGAGGACAGCGCGACGGAGGAGCCGGAAGAGGAGGACTCGGAGGAGGAGCCGTGGTATTTTGAGACGCTGAATATGACGTATGCCCGTAAATACGGCGTCACGGGACAGGGCGTCCGGGTGGGCGTGATTGATTCCGGGATTTTCGCCGAACACGAGGAGTTCGATAAGACGCGGATTCTGACCGGAAAGAGCTATATCTCGACGGATGACCCGGAAAACCCGGCGGATAATTACGGACACGGCACGTTTGTCAGCGGGCTGATCGCCGCGCGAACCGGAAACGGCGTCGGCATTATGGGACTGGCGCCGGACGTGGAAATTGTGCCGTTGAAATGCTTTGAGGGAAGCCGCGGAAGCGTGATAAATATTATACAAGCCGTTTATGACAGCGTGGCCAACTGGGACTGTCAGGTATTGAATTTAAGCCTCGCGATTGATTATGAATCCGCCCCCCTGCGGGAAGCGATTCAATACGCGTATCGCTCCGGCGTCATCATTGTCGCGGCGGCGGGCAATCTGTCCAGCGGGAAGGTTCACGATTCCGCCGGCGATCCGTTGAATTATCCGGCGGCGTGGCCGGAAGTGATCGGCGTGGGCGCGCTGCAGCAGGATCTGAAAGCCGCGTATTATTCATATCGCAATCGAAGCGTATGGATCAGCGCGCCGGGCAGCGGTTTATGGAGCCTGTCCTGTTACAATCCGATCGGATATGTGACGGGAAGCGGGACATCTTACGCGGCTCCCATGGTGACGGCGGCGGCGGCTTTGGCGTTGTCGGCCAATCCGGACCTGACGCCGGATGAATTTATGAACACGCTTGCCGATACGGTTCGTGACATCGGCGCTTCCGGTTATGATATTACATACGGACACGGGATGTTAAACATCGGGTGGACGTTGGCGGCGGCGCGCGGGGACGTATCCGGTCAAGAGGCGTATTTGTCGACGGAATTCTCTCTTGAAAGTCTGGATTTATCCGCGATTCAAATCGTTATCTGCTGTTATGATCAATCCGGGGAATTTATATCGGCGGTATTCTGTCCGGAAGGCGCGGAATTAAATCTGCAATCGCAATCAGACGCGAAAAAAACGGCGATCGCCAATATCACGCGGAAAGCGTTCGCGCTGGACCCGGATACGTTTCAGCCGTTCCGGAAAGCGTATCCGATCCGGGAGTAATATTAATAAATCATAACCGGGCGCGTGAGATCAAACGCGTCCGGTTATTCTATGCCGTGATACGCGACACGGCGTTGGTAATAGAGATATAGCGATATAGCGTTGACCGCGCGTTATGACAGCGGCGCGGCGCCGTTGCGCTGTTCCCGTACATAGGCGCATCCGCTCTCCCGGCAATGCCGCAGAAACTCAAGGATTTTATCATATGTCTCGTTGCTCAGATCATGCTCGACTTTGCAGGCGTCCTCGGCGGCCTGTTTGGGCGATACGCCCAGAGATTCAAACAGCCGCGTCATTGTCTTGTGACGCCCGTAAATTTTCGCCGCGATTTCCATTCCGGTGTCATTCAGCGTAATGCTTCCGTCCCCGGCCATGGAAATATATCCGTTTTCCCGGAGTTTTTTCATAGCGATACTGACGCTGGGTTTGGAAAATCCAAGACGATTGACAATGTCAATCGAATGTACCGGGCCGCCGGTTTCCTCCCGTAACGCCAGAATCGCTTCCAGATAATCTTCCGCCGACTCATGAATCACCATGCCGCCGCCTCCTTCCCGTATCTTGTTTGATTATAGCGAACGGGCGGCATGATTGCAAGTGTAATTTGTCATATTATACAAAAGTTTATCAGTCAAAGCTGTTTACAAGCCGTGATAACGCCAATCACGCCAAAGATAAAGCCCGTCAGAACGAATAATATCTCAAACACAGTCGCGCTGTTCAACAAATAAAATAAACGCAATGCCTTTGATTAAATGATTATTATTATTATTCATAACGTGTTTTTCCTCTTTGTGCGTTTTCAGCTTTTTACAAGAAAATATCACTGTGCGTTCCCGTTCTGGTTAAATATAAAATAAGCTCATTTCGTTTAATTTCATATACCAACAGCCAGTCCGGTTCTATATGACATTCATGACAACCGGCGTAATTATTGATAAGCATATGATCCCTGTACTTCGCGGGCAATGGCTTTTCACTGGCGATTAAATCAATTGCCTCCGCGAGAGCGTCCAAATTATAATGACGCTTTTTCACGCGCTTATAATCTTTTTTAAATGCCGCGCCCGCTTTAATCGTCAGCATTATCATCCTCCGCGTCCAACGCCGCGAACAACTCAGCCGCGGAATGATACGCTTTTGTCAAGCCGATCCCGCGCCGCGCGTCCTCAATAGCTTTTCGCGTCTCCTCATTATAAACAGGCTGGTCTATATGAAACGGAAGCGCTTGTTCCCGGACAGATTGGAGCAGAAACATATTGATTGCCGTATCAAAATTCAATCCGAAACGCTCAAAAAGTTCCTGTGATTCCTGTTTCAACGCGGAGTCAATCCGGACCATCGTATTTACGATTGCCATTGAAAATCATATCCTTTCCATATTGCTGTCCCGCCCAAAAAGAACGCGAAAACGCGAACGGAATTCACATCAATGTCATTAACTTTAAGAAATCCCCCCCGCCGCGCGGCTTCCCCCCTTTCACAAGGGGGGCTTTTTCAGGGGATACGTTCCCCCGGTATTGCCCCCCCTTGCCAAAGGGGGGCGGAGCGTCAGCGCCGGGGGGATTCTCTACTTAATCAAATATTTTAATATCTTCCGCCGCGCGGATTGTCCCGGCCCTCACGGGCGCGGACTTCCCGCATGGCGTCTTTGTGGGATAAATTGATCCGGCCTTTTTCGTCTATATCCGTGACTTTTACCCACATCATATCGCCGATATGACAGACATCTTCCACGCGGTCAA
>CAJOQY010000177.1 GCA_905236835.1 uncultured Oscillibacter sp.
ACCGGCTATCAGGGACTGCCGAAAGACTTGGAAGAAGCCGCCGCGATTGACGGCTGTAACATCGGCCAGAGATTTTTGTTAATCATGGCGCCGCTGACCCGTTCTTCGATGGTCTCTCTGGGCATTATGACCGCCGTGTTCGCGTTTAAAGACCTCATGTGGCCGATGATCGTCTGCACGAACTCCGCCACGACGACGCTGTCCGCCGGACTTGCCAAAATGCAGGGGCAGTTCTCCAGCAACTATCCGGAATTAATGGCGGCGGCGTTAATGGCCAGTCTGCCTATGATCGTGTTATATTTGATCTTCCAGAAGCAGTTCGTCGAGGGCATCGCCACTTCCGGCGGCAAATTATAATTGATTCTTCGCGTAAAAAATCCCGCTCTCCTTTCCGGACAGCCGCCAATTGGAATGTTTTGTTCAGGCGGCTGTCCTGTTTTTGCCTGTTTTCCGGATAAAATAAAATAAAATCCGGCTTCATAAAATCTTATGATTGCTGATATAACCGGGAAGATGAAATTATGGACAAGGAAAAAGAATATTATTTCGTCTCAAAATATCACAGGTGTTTGAATTACCGCCACCGTCTGTCGGAGGAATTATATCTGCTCATGTGCGGTATGGAACAGTGCGTCCCCGGAAAATCATATGGCCCCAAACAACGGCCCGGTTATCATCTTCATGTCGTCTTTTCCGGCGAGGGGACGTTTGAATCCCGCGGCAGAAAAATTCAGATCCATTCCGGCCAGATTTTTCTTGTCAAACCCACGGAAGAGACGTATTATATTGCCAGCCGGGAAAGGCCATGGGCATACTGCTGGGTAACATTCGACGGGCAGAAAGCGGAATATTACATGGAACAGGCCGGATTTTTACCGGGCGTCAACGTGGTAAATAATTATATCGAAGCGGATCAATTTTATACGCTTGCCAATCTGTTATTGTCCAAACCGGAATTGAACCTCCAGAACGATTTGCGGCGGCAAGGGCTGTTAAATCAATTTGTCGGGCTTGCCATCGAATCCTGCTGCCGCTCCAATCACGGCAAACGCAACGCCGCCTATTCCACGGATTCTTATGTCGATCACGCGGTTGATTATATCCGGAATAATTTTGATCATATGAAAATCTCGGAATTGTCGGCATTAATCGGTATTGACCGGAGCTATCTGTCTAATATTTTTCACAAGCGTATGGGCGTTTCGCCCCAGCGTTATTTAATCTATGTCCGTATGCGCAAGAGCGCGGAATTATTGCGCAACACGAATTATCCCGTCAAAGAAATCGCGAGCAAAGTCGGCTATGACAACGCCCTGACGTTTTCTAAGATATTTAAATCTTTTTACGGCGTCAGTCCGACCTATTATCGAAATCAGCCGGAGGAATCGCGGTTTTATCCGCCGGAATTTCCCGCGCCGGAACAATCATCACAGCAATAAAGGGGTTTTTATCATTATGAGCGTTTTCCATGATTCTGACAAAAATATTTTCACCCTGCGTACCCGCCATACGCTTTATCAAATGCGCGTCGGTCCGGGCGGATATTTATCGCATCTTTATTACGGGCGTAATTTTGAGTCAAAATCGCGAAAATCAAATCAAGCGGACAGTCTGGATTATTTATATCTTCCGGGGGATCATGGATTCACAACCAATCCATATGAACTGAAAGCGGAACGCGACTGGTCCATGGATGTCCTGCCCATGGAATACAGCGCGGCGAATACGGGGGATTTCCGTTTAAGCGCTTTGAATCTCGCCACGCGGGACGGCGTCTGGGGCGCGGATTTGCGTTATATCCGCCATGAGATTTTACCCGGAAAATATAATTTAACCGGCCTGCCGTCCGCGTTTGACCGGGAAGGGAACGCCGAAACGCTTTCTGTGATATTGGCCGACAAGGCGACGGGTATTGAAATCAATTTGCTTTATGCCGTGTTCGAGGAACAGGATGTTATCACGCGCGCCGTGAAAATCAAGAACGCGAGCGATAAAATAATATATTTGCAAAAGGCGGCGTCGGCGTGTCTGGATCTGCCGTTCGGCGATTGGGATTTGATTTATTTTTATGGCCGCCACGCCATGGAACGCCAGACGGAACGTGAGGCGATTACGCCCGGCATAAAAACCATCTCATCCCGCCGGGGGATTTCCAGCCATCAGCAAAACCCGTTTGTGATTTTATGCGACAAAAATTCCACCGAAGATTTCGGCGATTGTTACGGCGTCATGCCGGTTTATTCAGGCAATCACAAGACGGAAATCGAACGGGATCAGCTTGATTCCATTCGCCTTGTCACGGGCATTCACGACGAGCAGTTCACATGGAAATTAAATCCCGGCGAAATATTCGACGCGCCGGAAATATTATTCGCGTATACCCATCAGGGACTGTCTCAATTATCGCGTATTTATCATAATTTTATTAAAAATAATATTATCAAAAGCAACTATCCGGAATCTTCCCGTTATGTGTTATTAAACAACTGGGAAGCGACGTATTTTAATTTTAATACGGATAAATTATTAAAAATCGCGTCTCAGGCGAAAAATCTGGGCGTCGATACGCTTGTATTAGACGACGGCTGGTTTGGGACGCGCGACGACGACAATCAAGGCCTCGGCGACTGGTTTGTGAATGAACACAAACTGCCCGGCGGATTTGATTATTTAATCCCGAAAATTCACGAAATGGGATTAAATTTCGGCCTCTGGATTGAGCCGGAATCCGTCAACGAAAATTCGGATTTATATCGTTCCCATCCGGATTGGGCTTTGACCGTCCCCGGACGCAAGCCCGCCATGGGACGCAATCAGCTGGTTCTGGATTTTTCCCGCCCGGATGTGATTGATTATTTATATCATATTTTCGCGGATATTTTGAGAAAATATGATATTAATTATATCAAATGGGACATGAACCGCTGTTTGACGGATGTCTATTCCCACGCGTTCCCCGCAGATCAGCAGGGCGAGATTTTCCATCGCTATGTCTTGGGATTATATAACTTGCTGGATCGATTAACATCCGAATTTCCGGACGTGTTATTCGAGGGCTGTTCCGGCGGCGGCGGAAGATTCGACGCGGGAATATTATATTACTGCCCGCAGATCTGGTGCAGTGACGACACGGACGCCATCGAACGCCTGACGATTCAATACGGCACATCGTTTGGCTATCCGCCGTGTTCCATGGGCGCGCATATATCCGCCGTTCCGAACCATCAGACGGGACGCAAGACGCCCATCGGGACGCGCGCCGTTGTCGCTATGGCCGGAACATTCGGCTATGAATTGGATTTCAATAAACTTTCCGAACAGGAACAGGACGAAGTCCGCCGCCAGATTCAGGACTTCCGGCAATATGATAAATTAACCCGCGACGGCGATTACTACCGCCTTGCGTTATCGAAATATAATCACAGATTCACGGCGTGGGAATTCGCCGCGCCGGATCAATCCGAAGCGCTTGTCAGCGTTGTGATGACCCATCCCACCGCCAACGCGGGGCCGATTTATCTGAAATTAAAAGGCTTGGATGAATCGGCGTGTTATGGATTAAAATTCGAGTTTTTCGGGAATCTTGTCCCGGCGGATCAGATTTACGGCGGCAGTCGTGACGGGCGAAAATCTTATTCCGGCGCGGCGCTCATGTACGCCGGACTGACCATCCCCGCTTTATTCGGCGATTATCCCAGCGCGCGGATTTATCTGAAAAAAATATAAATATTATTAATTATAAATATTATTAATATTATATATTAAAATATTATATATTAATTTGATAAATTCAGAAATTCTCCCCTGTCCCATTCCCTGATTTGGGAGAGAGGGGCAGGGGAAAAGATATGATAAATTTATTATAAATTAATAAATATCCGTGCATTCAAGAAAAAGCATTGGGGCGCGATATGGATAGATTATCACAAATCCGGCGATGGCTGGCGGAAGAATATAAAAAAATAAAAAATCTCTCATGGCGCGGTAAAATTGAGTACGCGTGGGATTATTATAAACTCTGGATCATCGGGGTTTTGTCTTTTGTGATTTTATGCGCGTATATCACGCCAAGACTGTTGACGGCAAACCGCGAGAATTGGCTGTACGCCTGTTTCGCCAATACTTACGCCGATATTGGCGGCAATTCTGATTTTTGGAGAGATTACGCCGCATACGCGGATTATGATTTAAGTCAAAAAAATTTGATATTTAACGCGCAAATCTATTGCGATCCGGCCAGTGAGGATTACGGGAATCAATATTACAGGCTTTTAATCGCGTCAATGGACAGCGGCGTATTAGATATTTTAATCATGGAGCCGGATAGATTGAAATATCTGGGCGCGTCGGGGCGCTTATTGGATTTGGAGGACGAACGCGCGAAAGAGATTTTTCAAGCGTATCAAGACCGTTTGATCTGGTGTGAGCCGCTGGAAAATAAAAATTATCATAAATCACGCGTGGCGATTGGGATTGATTTAAGCGGTTCGATTTTAACGGGCGGGAATCACGCGTATCCGGACGGCGCGGCGCTGGGAATCAACGCGCTGTCACAACGCCCGGAAGAAGCGAAACGATTCTTGGAATATATATTGAATCATAATTTAAATCTAAAATCCGGGGAGGACGCGATGTCATGAGATGGCTGAGATCGTTTTTCGATAATAACAGTCTGTTTGGCCGTCTCATGACGCGCTGCGGGATTTTAATCGCGGGAAATATATTATTTTTAATATTCAGTATTCCCGTGTTCACGATTGGCGCGGCGTGGACGGCGTTATATTACACGATGTTCAAGACATTGCGTGAAAAAGGGGAAATCAATCCGTTCCGGGTATTTTGGATCGGCTTCCGGGAGAATTTCAGACAAGCCGTGATAATTTTTATATTATTCGCGTTTCTGGCGGTATTTTTAATTCTGGAAATTTTCTGGTGCGGACAGTTTGAAAATCCGGTCGCGCTGTTCCGGTATGGCCTGATGGCGTTATTATTGACAGAAATCGTGATCGCGAGTTATATTTTCCCGGTGATGTCCGTATTCCGGGGGGATTTCAGACAGTTGATTTCCGACAGCGTATATTTTGCCGTCCGGCGTCCTGTCACGCTGATTTTGATTTTATTTCTGCATATTATGCCGTTTGTAATAACGTTTCTGGACGCGCGGCGACTGCCGTTATACGCGTTTTTGTGGTGCGTGATTGGTTTCAGCGGGATCGCGATGTCCTGCGCGAATTGGCTTTATAAACAATTCGCTCCGCTGTTGGATTCTAATCAAACGGGCGATGATGAGACAGACAAGTTGGAAAACGCGGAAAAATCGGAACGTGAGATTTTAGAAGAAATGAAGAAACTTGGTATGTAATCGACATGGGGGAAAAATATATGCGGGGCTGTGCGCTGGTGACAGGTTCATCAAGGGGGATCGGTCGGGCGATTGCGCGCCGTCTGGCGAAAGACGGATGGCCGGTCTGCGTGAATTATTATCAAAATCAGGAAGCCGGGGAAAAGACGGCGCGTGAAATCCGCGACGACGGCGGAAAGGCGATCGTGATTCAGGCGGACGTATCTAATCAAGACGCCGTGAAAAACATGATCAAAACGGCTGAAACGGAGCTTGGATCGGTGGAATTAGTAATCAATAACGCCGGAATCGCCGGACAGGTATTATTTCAGGATATTACGGATGAAATCTGGAATCGTTTTTTTGATATAAATTTAAACGGCGCGCGGCGCGTGATACAAGCCGTATTGCCTGATATGATCCACGCAAAACACGGAAATATTATTAATATCTCATCCATCTGGGGACTGCGGGGGGCAAGCTGTGAAAGCGCGTATGCCTGTACGAAAGCGGGCTTGATCGCGTTGACGCGTTCGCTGGCGCTGGAACTCGCGCCGTCCGGGATACGCGTGAACTGTATCGCGCCGGGCGTGATCAATACGGATATGGTACAGGTATTGGGACAGGATGTATTGCGGGATCTGGCGAATCAGACGCCGCTTGGCCGTTTGGGTACGCCGGAGGATATAGCGGATTTAGCGGCGTTTCTGGCGTCGGATCAGGCGTCTTTCATCACGGGACAGGTGATTACATCCGACGGCGGGTTTATTTTATAAACTATAAATGAGCAAATCTGAAAACCTGCACAATGATTCGACGAAAATTCCACGGCAAGGAGACAGTTCTTTCTGATTTGTCCACCAACAGCGTACAAATTTGTGCATTCCTACAGTTTTTCTCATTTATAGTTATAAAAATATATAAATAATATAAATATAAAAATTCCCTTTTCAGGCTGATTGGACGCGCCGAAAGGGAATTTTTATGTAAATATAAATATTATATTAATATTAATCGGCGTGATTCCAGAAAGAGCAGTCTAATCTTAATGGACAGTTCGCGCATTTCGGCGCGCGGGCGGTACAGGTATCACGGCCAAATAATACCATGCGATGGCAGAAATTAGACGATTCCTCCGGGGGCAGGATTTCCCGCAATTGCCGTTCGACTTTCACGGGGTCTTTTGATCCGTCCGTCAAGCCTAATCTTCCTGTAATGCGGATGCAATGCGTATCGCATACATAGGCGGGCTTATGATAAATATCGCCTAAAATTAAATTCGCGGTTTTGCGTCCGACGCCGGGAAGGGATAATAATTCTTCCATTGTTCCGGGGACTTTGCCGTTAAAATCCGCGAGTAATTTCTGGGCGCATAAGACTATATCACGGGATTTGCCGTTATAAAATCCGCAGGAATGTATATATTCGCCGACTTCTTTCGGATCGGCTTGGGCGAAACTTTCCAGCGTGGGAAAGCGTTGATAAAGCGCGGGCGTGACCTGATTGACGCGGGCATCCGTACATTGGGCGGACAGCCGCACGGCGAATAATAACTCATAATCTTTTTGATATTGTAACGAACATAAGGCGTCCGGATAGATTTTTTTTAATTCGCCGATAATCCGCGCCACGGCTTCCGGAGATTTCATGTTATTTTTTC
>CAJOQY010000178.1 GCA_905236835.1 uncultured Oscillibacter sp.
AAAACCCTTTTTCGCGCGCAAGCGTTCCAGAATATCCATCCTTCCACCGCCTTTGTGATTCCGTGATTGAATCCGATTTGACCGGATTTTGATTTGATAAAATATCTTAAAAATATCTATTAAAATATTCGACGCGCGGCCCGTATTTTTTGGGGTGGCAATGTTATTTTATTTGATATGCGGGCGAATTTTCCGACATTCCGTCGGATGGATACTTGACAGACGCGATCCCGCCGCGTATAATATTTATATCAGGCAAGAGCGTACAAGTGAATCTTTGTCTTCGGGGCGGGGCGTAATTCCCCACTGGCGGTACAGTCCGCGACCGGATATATGATTTATATCCGCTGACCCGGTGAAACTCCGGGACCAACAGTGACAGTCTGGATGGAAGAAGATAGAATCCGCGCGTTCATCACGCGCGCCGCGCTTTTTTGACGGCTTGGCGGGTTCACCTTGGAGGACAAACGACTCCGGGGCGTTCCCGTCTGAAATCAAATCCGTCAAAGGAGCGTTATTTTCATGACAAAATTTCATTTCATGCCCAATGGCCGCGCCGGTTCTCATTCTGATTCTGATTCCAATATGCCCGCGCCGGACGCCAACGGCGCGGCGGCGGTCTCCGGCGCGCGTCTCCGGGACCGGACCCATAAACTGACCGTTACGGCCATGCTGTCCGCCGTGGCGTTCGTCCTGATGTTCCTCGAATTCCCGATTCCCTCCCTGATTCCGTCGTTTGTCAAGATGGATTTGTCCGATCTGCCGGAATTATTGGCGGCGTTCTCGCTGGGGCCGGCGTATGGCGTCGCGGTGGCGCTGTTGAAAAATATATTGCATATTATCTTCAAAGGCACGTCGTCGGCGTATATCGGCGAATTATGCAATTTCACGCTCGGCGCGGCGTTCGCCGTGACAGCCGGTTTGATTTATCAGATCAAGAAAACCCGGGGCGGCGCCTTGTTCGGGTCTTTGGCGGGCGCGCTGGCGATGGCGGCGCTCTCCGTACCGCTGAATTATTTCATCGTATATCCGGCGTATGTGGTATTTTACAAACTGCCTATGGAAGTCATTATCGGCATGTATCAGGCGATTCTCCCGGCGGCGGATAATTTATTCAAATGCTTAGTGATATTCAATATGCCGTTTACGTTCAGCAAAGGCGTTTTCTGCGTGTTTTTATGCTTTTTGATTTATAAACCCCTGTCCCCGATTCTGCATAACCGGAGATGAAACAAACCGCTCCGCCGCGAAAAAACGGCGGGGCGAATTTTATTTTTATATTATTCATTTCAATCTATCATCAAGATATTTATCATCAACGCGGGGAAAGCCGCGCCCCGGATTTTCCGCTTGACAATCCGGACGAAATGATTTATACTGTACGAACATCACGCTTTTTAGCGTCAAACCTTTTATGGCTTAAATCTCTAAAACTCTAAATCTTTAAATTCACGAAGAAAGGATATGTCATTTTATGCCCATCACGGACCTGCTGGAACGCAACAGCAAATTATACGGGGATGAAATCTGTCTGGTTGAAATGAATCCGGACATACAGGAAGCCCCCCGCGTGACATGGAAAGAATATGAATTAATCCAGCCTACCACCGCCACGCCTTATCTCAGACAGATTACATGGAGCGTATTCGACGAGAAAGCCAACCGGGTGGCGAATCTGTTATTATCACGCGGCATTCAAAAAGGACAGAAAGTCGCGATTTTATTAATGAACTGTCTGGAATGGCTGCCGATTTATTTCGGGATTTTAAAAACCGGCGCGATTGCCGTTCCGTTGAATTTCAGATACACGCCGGACGAAATCGAATATTGCGTCAAACTGGCCGAGGCGGATATATTATTTTTCGGCCCGGAATTTATAGGCCGCGTGGAGGAAATCGAACCGCGTATCGGTCAGGGGCGGATTTTGTTTTTCGTGGGCGAAAACTGCCCGACATTCGCCGAGAGTTATAATATCGCCTCGGCGAACTGTTCGTCCGTCGCGCCGCGGATTTTGATAGAAGACACCGACGAGGCCGCGATTTATTATTCGTCCGGCACGACGGGATTTCCCAAGGCGATTTTGCTGGATCACGCGGCTTTGTCGCAGTCCGCCCGCATGGAGGCCAAACACCATGAAACCACGCATGACGACGTGTTTCTTTGCATTCCGCCGTTATATCATACCGGCGCGAAAATGCACTGGTTCGGGTCTTTATATACCGGCGGCAAAGCGGTATTGTTAAAAAGCAATTCGCCCAAGGCGATTTTTGAGGCCGTGTCGCGGGAAGGCTGTACCATCGTTTGGTTATTAGTCCCATGGTGTCAGGATATATTGGCGGCGCTGGACCGGGGCGATTTGAAAATAGAGCATTATCAATTATCCCAATGGCGGCTGATGCACATCGGCGCGCAGCCCGTGCCGCCGTCTTTGATCCGTCATTGGATGCGCTATTTCCCCGATCATAAATATGACACGAATTATGGCTTGTCAGAATCCACCGGTCCGGGCTGTGTGCATTTGGGATTGAATAATATTCATAAAGTCGGCGCGATTGGCGTTCCCGGTTTCGGCTGGAAATGCAAAATCACGGACGAAAACGATCAGCCGGTCAAGCAAGGCGATGTCGGCGAATTATGCGTGAAGGGTCCCGGCGTCATGCGCTGTTATTATCACGATCCGAAGGCGACGGATGAGGTCTTGAAAAACGGATGGCTTCACACCGGAGATATGGCCATGCAGGACGAGGACGGTTTTATTTTCTTGGTCGACCGCAAAAAAGACGTGATTATCGCCGGAGGCGAAAATTTATATCCCGTACAGATTGAGGATTTCCTGTCCGCCCATCCCAAAATCCATGACGTGGCTGTGATCGGACTGCCGGACAAGCGTCTTGGCGAAATCGCGGCGGCGATTATTCAAGTCAAAAAAGATATGCAATGCACGGAAGAGGAGATTCAACATTTCTGTTTAGATCTGCCGCGTTACAAACGGCCCCGGAAGATTATCTTCGCCGACGTGCCGCGCAATCCGACGGGCAAAATCGAAAAGCCGAAACTGCGCGAGAAATACTGCGGCGTCCGCTTGGTAGAGGCCCAGAACCGGGGATAAATATTATTCGCAATCAAAAAAAACGCGAAAAACAACACAGGAACGCGGCCCCCGCGACATC
>CAJOQY010000179.1 GCA_905236835.1 uncultured Oscillibacter sp.
GGACAGCCTATGCGGAATATGTTCCGGGCGATCCGGCGGGTCTGTGAGGAACATCCGGACGTGAAAGCGATTTATCCGATCCACATGAATCCGGCGGTCCGGGACGCGGCGCGCGAGATTTTAACCGGGGAAGAGAATATTAAACTCATAGAGCCATTGGATGTATTGGACTTTCATAATTTTATCGCGAGGAGTTATTTAATCTTAACCGATTCCGGCGGCATACAGGAAGAGGCGCCGTCATTGGGCAAGCCTGTTCTGGTCATGCGCGACACGACGGAGCGTCCGGAGGGCGTGGAGGCCGGAACGCTGAAATTAACCGGCACGGATGAAGATCATATTTATCAATCTTTCACGGAATTGCTGGAAAATCCGGAAGCGTACAGGGCGATGAGCCAAGCGAAAAACCCATACGGCGACGGATTCGCCAGCCGCCGTATCGCCGATTTATTGCAATACGGCGAAATCCGGGAAATATAATATTATATTTAATATTATATTATATAAAAAAAATATAAAAAATACCCGGCGGTTCGTGTCATGCGCGCGGACCGCCGGATTATTATTATTAAATTTTAATTTTCAGACGCGCCGTTCAAATCCAGCGTGACAGGCATTTTCAACGGGATATTGGCGCGGCTTCCGTCGGAATCGACGAAGAACGCGCGCAGACGGGCGGCGCCGGTCAGATCCATCGCGGCTGTGGCGGATAAGGCGCCGTCATTGGATCGGATCGTGTTTTGCGCGATTCCCAAAAGCTGTCCCTCCGCGCTGTACGCGGCGACAAACACGGGGACGCGTAAGAGATCCTGTTCCGTGGTTGTCACGGTAACGCTTGCCTGTTCGCCTGTCCCTTCCACGGAAATCGCCGCGAACGCCTGTATTTTGATTTCAATCTCACAGGAACTCCCGTCATGATCGTCATCTCCGGCGAATTCGCAAATAATTTTCGCGGTTCCCTCCTCTTTGTCCCCGGTGGTAAACGGGACGGAGAAGGCGCCGTTTTCATCCGTTGAAAAAGATGTACGCGTAAGCGTAATCAAGGCGCTGTCCGATTGATTTTCCAGCGCGGCTGTAATCCGGGCGCTCGCGATGGGTTCGCCGTTCATATCAAGCAGGACGACGGAAACGGACCCGGACTGGGAATTGCCGAAAGTCAGCGTTTGCGTACTGTCGGGATTCAGAGTGGAGGCGCGGTCGGAGAGAATGGAAATCCGCTGGGCAAGCGGGATATAAATTTGCGCGTAACCGTTGGCGGAATTCCCGGCGACATTGGCGTAAATCTGATAGACGCCGATTTCCGTAGGCGCGGTTGGGGTCATTGGGCCGTAAGAGACAATGCCGTCCTCTTCGGAATAAAGCGCGTAAGCGGCGCTGACAGTCCCGGCCTGTTCCGACATATCATCCGAAACCCAGCTGACGCCGACGCCGTGGGGATTGCCGTCATGAAGGATGTCCAGTTTTGGGGCCTGCGTGGGATCCTGTTGATCCGTCACGCGGAAATCCGCGGCGGTGAGAACGCGTTCGGCCATGACATCCGGCTCGTAATCCTCCGTAGACAGCGTTAAAAACGCTCGATCCGCGTAAACAAGCTTGTCCGTGTCGATTTTATAAGAAACCGTGATATTTTGGGAGGATTTCTCGAACGAAACGGCGTAATTATAATCGCTGGAATCGGGTGTCACGCCGCCCCGGAGGAATAAATAATCCGGGTAGCCGACGGCGGTCACGGACGCGCCGTCCTCGCCGTCGCAGTTGGTAATATCGGCCAGATACCATTTGTCTTCCAGACGGACATGATTCCACATATGCTTGCCGCCGCTGGTCCGGCCAGAAATATCGCTCAGATAGCGGCCCGTGACAATCCGGCTTTCCGTCCCGCCCATAAACAGCGACAAATCGCATAAATACTGAAACGCCTTGGCGTATCCCTCGCAGACGACTTTGGTTTCCGGGTTTTTGTCAAATACATAAATAATCTGCCACGGGTCTCCGTAAGGGGTATTGCTGTTTTCGGCGGCGTCGTCGTTATAATCCGTCAGGTCGCGGATTTCCTGTTTATAGGCCTTGATTTTTTCATAATCGGACTTGGACGCGTGAAGGTTGACGATAGCGCGGGCGTTATTGGCGGCGGTTTGCGCGGCGGCGGCCAGTTCGGTATTAAATTTATATTTGTCGCTTCCGTCATCGGCGCGATAGGCTTCCGCCACGGTCATGGACATCGTGATATTCACCAGCAGGGTATTGGTTTCCTGATCAAAATCAGTCTTATATTGGATTTGATAGCCTTCCGTTTTATCGAACCAGTACAATTCATACGGAAAATCAGACAACAGGGCGTTGACGGCTTTTGTTATGGCGTTCATCAGGGTTTCCATATTTTTTTCCGTGATGTCTGTAATTTCAATCACGCTGGATTCCTCTTTGCCGTAAGCGATCCGGCGGATTTTCGCGGAAAGCGCGTCATAGATTTCTTTCTCGACGCCGGACAGTCCGCTCCCGGCGGTGGTGGTCTGCAAGGCCGCCGCATTGTTTTGATCTTCTTCCGGCGCGGCCAGCGTTTCCATAAATCCCATAAACGGGTCATCCGTATCGGCGGCCAGCGCGGACGGGACAAATAACGCGGCGCACAGGATCAGCGCGAACAGCGGCGCGAAAATTTTAAAATTTTTAAAATTAAAATTTAAATCAAATCCGGGTTTGACCGGCTGGATGGTATGGATTTCTTTCATGATAAAAAATTCTCCTTTATTTCGCGGACAACGGACGGAGACGCTTCCGCGTTTCCGTGATGTACCTGAC
>CAJOQY010000180.1 GCA_905236835.1 uncultured Oscillibacter sp.
AATACGCTGTCCGGAATCGGCGGGTATCTGCGCCCCGGGATTGTACACCGGATTGACCGGGACACAACGGGATTGATTGCCGCCGCGAAAAATGATTTCGCCCATCAGAAACTGTCGGAGCAGTTAAAATCACATACGCTTTCGAGAATTTATCGTTGTATTACAATCGGGAATTTCCGGGAGGACGCCGGGACGATACGCGCGCCGATCGGGCGGCATCAGACGGACCGGAAAAAAATGTCCGTCCGCCCGGACGGACGGGAAGCCGTCACGCGTTGGCGCGCGCTGGAGCGTTTTTATTATTATAATTATAATTATAATTATCTGGAATGCCGCTTGGAGACGGGCCGGACGCATCAGATACGGGTTCATATGGCTTACGCCGGTCATCCCGTGCTGGGCGATATTGTATATGGCAGTTTGAAAATCAATCAAAAATTCCCGGATTTGCGCGGGCAATGCCTCCACGCGTTTCAAATGCGCTTTTTACATCCCCGGACGGGGGAAGAGATTTTATTGTCCTGCCCCATGCCGGAGGAATTTGAAAAAACGCTGGATATTTTGCGGAAATCCCCCGGTTAGAAAAATTTTGCCCGTATCGCGAGAAAACAGTTGCCAGTTGATAAAAAATGGTGTATGATTGGCGTATAATTCAAATATCGCTTCTGACAGGGGGGAATGAAAATCATGAGCAAGACGGCCCGTATGGTATTAAAAATCGTGGGAGCGAGTCTGGCGTTCGCCGCGTTTGTCTGCCTGCTGATCGGCGGGTGGCATGATCTGGAAGTCGGCGCGAGCGGAATGCGCCAGCGCTGGAACCGGAAATTCGGCGCTGACGAGTATGACGATTACGACGACGAAGATATTTTCCAGTAAACTGGAACAAAAACCGGTTTCCGCGCGAAACCGGTTTTTGAAAGCGAATTTTACTCTTGACAATATGCCGTATCGCGTGTATAATACGCGTTATCGTTGCCGCATTTTTTATTTGCCGCGATTTTTACAATATGCGGCTATATTTTTTGATGTTTTATAATTTTCATGAATGATAAGATTAATTAATTTAAAAACGGAGGGTCTGTGATGTCAAACGGGTCGAAGTTCACGGGTTCTGTAAACCGCGCGTCCGTGTATGATTTTACAGTAAAAGACCGCAAGGGGAATGATATTTCCCTGTCGGATTACAAAGGCAAAGTATTATTGATCGTCAATACGGCGACGCAATGCGGATTCACGCCGCAGTATAAGGAATTACAGGAGATTTACGACGCGTTTCATGAGAAGGGACTGGAAATTCTGGATTTCCCGTGCAATCAATTTGGCGGGCAGGCCCCCGGCACGGCGGAGGAAATTCACACGTTCTGCACGGGCCGTTTTGGAATCAAATTCCCGCAGATGGCGAAAATTGAGGTCAACGGACCCGGCGCGGATCCGTTATACGCCTATCTGACGGGAAACACGAAATTCGCCGGATTTGACGACAGCGAACTGGGAACGCTTCTGTCCGGTATGCTGGCGAAAGCGGATCCGGATTATGACAAAAAAAGCGATATTAAATGGAATTTCACGAAATTTTTAATCAGCCGCGACGGAAAGATTTTAGCGCGTTTCGAGCCGACGGCGTCTATGGATCTGGTGCGGGACAAAGTCGGGGCGGCGCTGTAAAGCGCGGCGTCTTGAGATTCTGGGCGGTGTGAAACCGCGGCATATAAGGAAGTGTTTTTCATGCGGCATATTGATTATCAGACGCGGGGAACATGTTCCCGGCGGATTGAGTTGGATCTGGACGATGAGAACCGGGTGCGCAACGTGAAATTTTACGGCGGCTGTGACGGGAATCTGAAAGCGATCCCGGCGCTGGTGGAAGGCATGACGGCGGATGAGGTCACGCGGAAATTGTCCGGCATTCGCTGCGGCCTGAAAGACACGTCATGCGGCGATCAGCTCGCGCGAGCGGTCCGCTCCGCCGCCGGATTGTAAAATGATAAGATTATTATTTTAAAAAATTAAGATTATTTTAAGATTTTTTAAGATTCTCGCGTATAATATAATTAATATATTATATATATTTTTATGATGAAAGGAGATTGGAAAATGACAGTCGCGGTACGTTACTGGTCACGCGGGGGCAACACAAAGAAACTGGCGGAAGCCATCGCCGACGCGGTCGGCGTTCCGGCGGAAACCGTGGAGCGTCCTCTGGACGGCAAAACGGATGTCGTATTTCTGGGCAGCGCGGTTTACGCCGCCGGCGTGGATGAGGAAATCAAGCGTTTTTTACAGAAGAACCGGGAAAATATCGGGATGTTGTATAATTTCAGCACGGCGGCTTTGTTGCCGTCGACATACAAGCAGGTCAGCAAACTGGCGCTGGAATACGGGATTCCGATTTCGGAGCGGGAATATCATTGCCGGGGCGCGTTCGCGTTGTTGCATCGCAATCATCCGGACGAAGGAGATTTAATACGGGCGCGGGCGTTCGCTAAGCTCGCGGTCGAGAAAGCGGGGCAGTAATTATGGATAATAATAATTTAAATGTAACGGAAACAGCGGGGAACGAAACCGGCGTCACGCTTTATGACGCCTTAAAACTGGATAACCAGATTTGCTTTCCCATGTACGCCTGTTCGCGTGAGATTATCAAGCAGTACAAAGCCTATCTGGACAAGCTGGATCTGACGTATACGCAGTACATCGCCATGATGGTTCTGTGGGAGTGCAAAACCGTGACGGCGAAAGAACTGGGAAAGCGGCTGTATCTGGACTCCGGCACGCTCACGCCGCTGTTGAAGCGTCTGGAAGGCAAGGGATTCCTGAACCGCCGCCGGGACCCCTCCGACGAGCGGAGCCTGCTGGTGAATATCACGGAGGAAGGCGAGGCCCTGCGGGAACAGGCGATCAATGTCCCCTGCCGCATGGCGGAGCATTCCGTTCTGACGGACGAGGAAGCCGAAACCTTGTATCGCATTCTGTATAAAATGCTCACCGCCGAGGAGCGTCAGGCGTGATTTGGATTTATCGCGATTAAATTAAATCAAGGCTTGAAATCCCCCCGCCGCCCCGCGGCTGGGGGGATGTTTCGATCCGGGCGAAAAATCAAGTGATTTCAGGGGAGTTCCAATTCCGTGGCGGGGCATATTTCGCGGATTTTGTCCCGGATCGCGCGCAAGTCCTCGAATGTCTCCGGGCGTTTGGACAAATCCCGCAGGAGCGCCGACGGATGATAAATCGCGGTCATAAAAATTCCTTTGCGCTGAAACCATTGGCCGTGATCCCGCGTGATCCGGAAATCCTCGCTGATAATCGCCCGCGCGGCGATCCGGCCAAGACAGATCATTAATTTTGGCCGTATCAGCGCGGTCTGGCGGCGGAGCCACGGCAGGCATAAATCCCGCTCCGTATTCAATGGATCGCGATTCCCCGGCGGACGGCACTTGACAATATTGGCGATATAAACTTTCTCGCGGTTTAAACCCGTCATTTTTAACATATCATCTAATAATTTGCCCGCCGGACCGACAAACGGAACGCCTTGTTCGTCCTCCCGCTGGCCCGGTCCCTCGCCGATGAACATAATTTTCGCGTCCCGCGCGCCGTCGCCAAACACCAGCCGCGTCCGGGTCTCCGCGAGCGAACACGCCCGGCACATCCCGCACTCCCGCTCCAGCGCCGCCCACGCCGCCGCTTTCCCGTCGTCCATATCCCGCCATCCCCTTTTATTTTTTATTTTTTATTTTTCCCAAGCATACCACATTCCGGCGGGATACGCAAAGCGATTTATATTTTATTATTTATATTTTATAATATCACGCGACCAAAAATCGGACCCCGCGCGGAATGGCAGCCGCGCGGGGCCCTTTTGTGAGGGGAAAAAGGAGATAAATGTCAGACCATGCCGCCCGTGTTCCGGCGGATGCGAACGGCGGCCTGTGAGTTAGCTTTAACTAACTATGTGAGTAATATAGCATATAAATAAAAATCTGTCAAGAGAAAAAAGATGAATTTCTTAAATTTTTTTTAAATTTTCTTTTTTTGGCGTTTTCGCCCTTGCCAAAGCGGAAAGAATTTTATATAATCCGTTTACCTTGCGGGTCTAATCTTTACTAAATTTTAAAAAATCGCGAAACCGGACCGGCAAGGCGTAAGACCGTCCGCGCGTCGGGCGGCGGAAAGGGAGGGAACGCGCGATTATGAAACTTTTGATTTTATCGGATTCCCACGGGGATGTTGACGCCATGATTCAGGCGGTCAAAAAAACCTCGCCTAAAATGGTGGTGCATTTGGGCGACTGCTGGCGGGACGTGGAACCCGTCATGGAACAGTTTCCGGAGCTTCCCTTTTTCCGGGTGGCCGGCAACTGCGATTCCCAGCGGAACACGCTGGAACAGATCGTCACGCTCGAAGGACACCGCGTCCTGCTCTGCCACGGCCATACATACGGGGTCAAGCAGGGAATGTGGCGGGCGGAAGAAGTCGCCAGACGCGAAAAGCTGGACGCGTTTCTGTTCGGACACACGCACCGGCCTCTGGTGGCGAAAAAAGGCAAAACCCTGTTTTTCAATCCCGGCAGCTGCGGGCTGGGCAACCCGTGTACCTACGGCGTCCTGAACGCGGAAAAGGGCAAATTAACCGCGCGGGTCTATACGCTCAAAGAACTGGATTTGTCGGCCTATACCGGCGCGCGCGTCGGCGTCAGCCGGATTTCCGGAATCTGAGAAATCATCACGCCTTCTCTGTCGGGCAATCGCGTTGCCGGGGGGAGGCGCGCTTTTATAAAATATATAAAATTATATAAATTAATATAAATAATATAAAAACTTTCCGTTACGGACGGAACGCCGCTCTTGCGCGCGGGCATGGAAAATGATATACTG
>CAJOQY010000181.1 GCA_905236835.1 uncultured Oscillibacter sp.
AACGCGCTGTTCCGGCGTAGGCTTAATCTCCGTTTTCAGGCTTTTTAACAAGGCTCTCATCCTTCTGATTCCGCGTTGACACACGGGTGTAAATTACTCCTGTCCCACCGTTGCAATTTTACAGTGATACATTGAGTGGTTTAGCAAATTCGCTCAATTTATAGTTTTTCACATTTTATACGTTCATGAAAACCACCTCATTACTCTTATCGACCGAATACCGCAAAATTCAATTGGCGAATATGCTTGAATACTATTGACTATATTTGTATATATTTTTAGTTGCTTAACATTACCTCCTTTTTTCTGGCGATTTCTATTTGTTTTCGATACGCTGTCCCGTATTTGGAAATGCTGGTTTTCCGGATTTCGCCTTGATCCAAAATCGCGGTCAGCCACAATGGCTCCGCCTGCTGGACTTTAATTTCTAAAATCGCGCTGTCCCCCGTCAGAAGGGGTTCGCCGTCCATTGAGACGGTCAAATCCAGAGAATCCGAACGATAGCGCGGATGAAAATCAATCGTGATTCTTAAATCCCCGTCCGGCTGGAAATACGCTTCCCTGTCGTATATAATCAAACACGCGGGGACTAATTGGGAATAATAATCCCTGAAATAAGTAATCTCCCGGTTGATCTGTCCGGGGGCGCAGACATCGCCGCTCCCGGCGAAAAATTTCTCTACCAATGGGATCGTACTCTGTACCCGCCGTTTATAAACAATGCCGTAAGCCTTGCGTTTGAGTTCCAGAAACACCGGGGATTCCCGCGTGGCAATTCCGTAAGAACGGAGACGGATTTTTTCTTTAAATAACGGCTTTTCCACGGAAGTCCGGATTAATCTATAATCCGGCGTGTCGTAATATAAAGACGCGATGGAAGTTCGTCCGTATTGATCTAATTTCATATAATCCGCCATTTTTTCTTTTAAAAATTCCGTCTGCTTCCGGTTCAGGATATATTTCAGCTCATACCGCTTCATGACCACAATCGGGCCTTCCGCCACAAAACCGCCTCCCCGCTTTCTGATTTTAATTATTATTTTATTATTATTTAATTATTATTTACAGCCGGACGCGCAACGTAAAAACGCCGTTCGCCGTTTTCGCGCTCACTCGTCCGTTATGCGCCCGCGTAATCTCACGGACATGAGACAATCCAAGACCCGCGCCCGGCTGGTTTTTCGCGTTTTCCAGACGCGTAAACCGGTCAAAAATTTCCTCCATGCCGCGCGACGGCAAATCCGTATCATTGCTGACCGCGATTTCCACGCGGCTTTCCCGGGTTTTTACGGATATTTTCGCGTTGCTTTTCCCGAATTTCAACGCGTTGTCCAATAATTCATCCAACAGCGACGCGACGGAAGCGCCGTCCCCATGGATCGTCACATGGTCCTCGATTTCGGATTCCAGAGAAACGCCTTTGTCCTGATATTTTTCCCGCCAGCCGTCCGCCGCCGCCCGCGCGAATTCGGATAAATTCAATTCCGTCGGCTCTAAATCATTCCGATCGAACAACGCCAGCGCGGATAAATCTTTCACCAATGACGCCATCCGTTTGATCTGCCGGTGCATGGAAAGCGTCTGTTCGTTCTCCCCGTTTTCTTTTTCCATAATTTCCACATCGGCGTCTAAAATCGTCAGCGGGACTTTGAAATCTTTCTCGACATCGGCGATAAATATTTCCTGCTTCCGGTCCGCTTCTTCCAGCGGCTTGAACAAACGCCCGCTGACGGATAACAGCGCGAAATAACTGACAATCACGCTGAATAAGCCGCCAATCACGGAGATCAACAAAATCCGCAGAGACGGAAGCAGTTCCCTTCCCTGATCAATCACGGACACAAATTCCCGACCGTCATCGGATAAATATACCCGATAACGATACGTTGTCCGGGTCCATCCGGTTTTCCCGCGGAATCGCAGACTGTCCGCCCAGCTTTCCGCGTCCTCCTCGCTGACCGCCGTCATCTCGAACGCGACGCGCTCACTCTCCCCGTTATCATCAAACGCGTAAGTAAAATAGCGCGTAGACGCGGCAAGTTCCGGGGAATCCGGCCCCATCGGACCCACTCTCGGACCCCGCTCCCGTCTCGCCGGATTTCCGCCCGGTTCGTTTCCCGGCCTGATTCCCTGCCCGTTTCCCGGCTGTACGCCGTCCGGCGGCGCGGTTTCTTCCGGCTGTACGCCGTCCATGATTTCACGCGGCGCGGCGCTTGTACTCTCCGGCGTCCCGTTCCGGAAAGATTCCGGCCTTTCAAAAACGCCCTGTTTGAGTTCTAATTTCCGGGTGATTTCGTCCGCGTCCACCGCCGCCATGGTAAAATTAACGCCGTTAATAATCGACAGCAATACGGCAAGCAGTACAAAAACGGACAGCGCCGCCAGCAAGACAAAGCGTTTTCTCACCTGATCCATATGATTATGATTCATACCCGTTTCACCAGCCTGTATCCTTTTTTTTCCTGATACGCGATAGACAGGGGAAAACCGTCCGGTTTCGCGAATTTTTCATTCAAAGAATGCGCGTAGACGCGCTGATTCCGCGTCAGAAACGCGTCATGTTCGGAAAGGCGCGTTAAAATATCAATTTCGTCCGATGTCAGATTGATCTCCGCGCCGCGGACGCGGAAGCGCTCAATTCTGATTTCAACGCCCGCGCAGTCCAGCCGGATGGGGGAAGCGGCCTTGTCCAAAACGCTCCGCGTCAGGGATTTTAATTCCGACGGCGAAAACGGGAACGACAAATACGCGCTTGACAGTTCTTTCCGGCGCAGATGTCTCAGGCCGACCGGACAATCCAACAGCGTAACGACGGGAATACGCTCGCTCCGGAGACCGCGCATCATCCGTTCGTGGTCGATTCTGGGCAGCCGCTCGTTTAAAACCGCCAGATCGAATTTCCCGCTTCCGAGAAGATTGAAAACCCGCGCGCCGTCAAACGCGGTTTCCACGGCGTTCCCGTCCGCTTCCATCAAAATCCGGTATCCGGAAAGAAAATCCCGGTCCGGATCGGCCAGCAAAACTCTCAATCCCGCTCCCTCCTTATCCAATCATTCAAAATATCTCTCAGCGCGCCATCGCGAGACGCGTTATTTTACATGATCTCCCCAATAAAAATCAAGAGACGCCCGCGAACCTGTTTCATCCGCGCAAAAACCGCAACATCTTTTCAACTCCGCCCCCTCCGCCTCTCGCGTTCCCCCTCTCCTGATTCAGAAGAGGGGGGACAGGGTGATAAATTTCAAACGCAAAACAAGTCAAAATTTTATAATTCCCGCGCGGCCATTAACGGGATAAGAGAATCATCTAAAATCATGATTTTCACGGAGCCAACCTGTACGCCTTTCGGAATGGAAACCGATTGAACGAAAGACAGCGGATTTGATAAATCAATCTCCCATACCTGCAAATCCGTCATACAGCCGGAAGTGTCATAGATCGCCAAAAAGACATTGGCGGTCCGCAGATCCAACGGCCTGTCCGTAACGGAAATATCCGGCCTGATTTCCATACCGTCCCGCAAATCCGACGCGCTGTTGATCACATCGCCGGACGCCGTTTTCAATGACACATTCGCCGCGAGTTGGGAATTATACGAATCCCGTACCGTAAGCGTACCGGATACCACGCGGACGCGCGGTTGAACGCCCTTTGTCGTGACGGTCGGGGCATATTGGCCGCCGCTGTCCGTATCGGGGATTTCAAGCGTATACGCGCCGTTATATACGCCGTCGGCGCATCGGATGATCAAATCCCCAATCATGCCGCCGGAAAATTCGCCGTTGTAGGTAACTCTCAGGATTCCGGCGTCCACCTCGCTGGAAGAGACGCCCGGACCCGACATGGGATCCAGCGTCACGGATTCAAACAGTTCCCACTGATAGCGGATATAAAACGTGAACGCGGTCATTTTGTCCTCCGCCTGTATCATCACCGGCAGACTGACGGTTTCGCCGGGACGAACCGCGTCCGACGAGATTGAGATCAGCGCCGTGTCGCGCGTGTCTAAAATATCATAATCGGCGGAAAATATCTCACTGTCGCGGAAGCCGTCCCGGATCGCCACGGCTTTCAGCGTCGCGCTTTCG
>CAJOQY010000182.1 GCA_905236835.1 uncultured Oscillibacter sp.
TCACAATAACCAACGACAGGAAACAACACTTTTTAACGAGTTGGTAAGGATGAGGTCACCAGTTCAAATCTGGTCAGCAGCTCCAATAAAATGCGTCTAAATCTTATTGATTTAGGCGTATTTTTATTGTTTTTCGTAACTTTTTCAACGCGATTCCGAAACGGACTTTGACCTCGTCCGTACAATTTGTGTCGGTTTGCGAACGGTTTTGCAAATATCAGCGTTTTCGACCCGCCTCAATCCCTTGCGCCGCAACGCCTCACGGGTTTTACGGCTTGCAAATCGCCTTGCAAAAATATAATCAGTCAGACCCGTACACGCTGTCGATTACCGCGCTGGAACGGCTTACGCCGTCGCGTCCTTTCGCGTACCGCCGCATGGTCATTGTCGGCGACGCGTGTCCGGCAGCCGCCTGCGCGGTCTTGACATCTTTCGTTTGGTCGTAAATATCCGTCAAAACAGTAGTGCGAAATCTGATTGGCGTAATATTGTCGTCGAATCCCGTGTCGCGCTTGATACGCTCGCACATACGCCGGACTTGCGTATAACTCAGCGGTTTTTCCCCGCCGAATATAAATTCGTCGTCCGAACCCGGATTTAAATATTGCGCGGCGATACGGGACAATCCGAGCGTTCTCACGCTGGCGTCCGTCTTCGTCCGCTTGATTTCCGGGCGATTCCGCGTCGGATGGGTCACGGCCCGACAAATATGAATCGTCATGGCGTCGAAATCGACATCCGCCCATTTCAGACCCAAGACTTCTTCCAACCGTAACGGGTGCAGAGCCTGAACAGCCAGATACGCCCGGTCCGTCGGATTTTGAATTTTATCCAGATTCCGGATTAAAAAACGCATTTGCTCGACGCTGTATTCTTTTGTGCCTTCGCTGGCCTCGCCCGTGATTTTCAAACGCCGGGATTTCAGCGGGTTGCGCTGAATCAGACCGTCGTCCAGAGCCGCTTCGAGAATCATACATAAAACCTGTTTGGTTTTCATTTTCGTGGCTTTCGTACCCGTCATGTTGTTAAACAGCTTCTGAATATCATCCGTTGTAATGTCCTCAACCGGCGTATCGCCGAAAGCGGGGATTAAATACCGCGTCAACTGCCGCTGATAGGTCGCGGCGGTGGCGGTCTCAATATTGGGACGGGAATAAACATCAAACCAGTTTTGCGCGTATTCGCCGAAAATATGACTGCCGGACGGCTGAGTTTCATCCGCGCCGAATAATTTGGCTAATTTATCGGCGTATTCCTGTTCGGAATTGGCGCGAACCCACTTTCTCGCGCCGTTGATGATAACGCTTCGATTGATTTTCGCGGCCATACGGTTTCCTCCCTGTTGAACCGGCCCGGAATCGAAAGCGTCTGTACGCTGTTTGAATTCTAACACAGATTTTTCACTCGCGCAATTTTGAAATATCATTTTCAGCGATTTCAACAAAATGATCATCCTCGATTCGTTTAAAATATAAACCCCCGGCCATCGGAACCCGACAGCCGGGACATTTTTTAGATGGTCTCTCGGATTAAATCCGCGATTTGATGGGGGAGAAGCGCGGAATCCGTGACGCGCAGATCAATATAATTTCCGGTTTCCAGAAGCCGGAACAGACGCGTGTCATCGGCGACGCGGCGGCTGATTTCCACAGGCGAATCCCCGCGATTCAACGCGCGGCGCATGAGAACGGACTGGTCAAAATCCAGATAAACGGTGAAAATATCGTAGCCCGCGCCTTTCAGTTTCATAACGCCAGCCGGATTTAAGACAATGACTTGATTCGTTTCGCCGTGCGTTTCCAGACTTTCTTTGGAAGTCCCGTAATAAACATGGCCGAAATTCGCGTTGTATTCCGTACATTCGGCGAAGAATCCGGACTTCTTTTTCGCAAGGAAATCGCGCTCCGGGATAAATCGGTAATCCGCGCCGTCCGCCTCATTTCCGCGTGGCGGACGCGTGGTATATGTGACAACGCGCTCAAACCCGGAATGGCTCAAATATCGCGCGAGCGTTGTCTTGCCGGAGGCGATTTGTCCGACAATACAAACAAGTTTACCGCTCATGTTACGTCTCCCGCTCCGTCGCGTCCTCGATGTCCGGCAGGGCGAGATTCCCGGCGTCGGACAGGCCCTCGGCGACCAGATAGCCGATTACGACGGCCCCCGACATGAGAATGGACGTGACGCGGGCGATGGAGTTTTCGGACATCCCCGCGCCCTGCATGACAGCCGTCGCGAACCCGACCACGGCCATCCAGAATTTGCGGGATGTGAGTTTTCGTTTCCAGTCGATGTTTTGCATTAGGATTCAACCTCCCATTTTTTGACTTCCTGATAAATATCGTCAATAAAACTGTTGCCGCCGAGGGCTTTGTACGCTCTGTATTGCGCCTCGAAGTTTTCGCGTTCATGCTGACGGATTGTGTTTTCCGCGTGATGTTTGTAATATATCCGGAGCATATCGGCGCGCAGAAGGCATTTAAGGCCGGAGATAATATCTTTTCCGCCGAGAACTTTATCCCGAAGCGGTTTGATCATCAGCACGGCGGCGGTCGCGAAAGCGGATATACAGCCGAGAATCGCGGTGATTTGTTCAAATTTAGCCAGCATACGTTTCCGCCTTTCAGGATGTTTAAGCGCTTGCCAGCGTCGGATCGGCGCGATACGTCAGGCTGATTTCCCCGGCGTCGGATGAGATATGGTTATAGCCGAGCAGGGTTGTGAGTTCGGCGGGGGTAAGCTGATAAGTGACGGGCGCGGCGAGTTCATAGACGACTGTAATCGGATTCTCAGCGAGATACGCTTTCCAGAGGTTGAGATTATATTCCATTATCTCGCCGTCAACGACAGGGCGTCCGAAACATATTTGCGTATTGTTTTGATGCGTTGAAAAGCATATAGGCTTATTCGGATCATTTTCGTTTAACATCCATACGCCTGTTGGCGCCCCTGACGCGTCCACGGAATGTTTGCGGCTTTCGCATATCGCCGTATTCAGTCCGATTTTATGATCCGAGTGGGATATGGCGA
>CAJOQY010000183.1 GCA_905236835.1 uncultured Oscillibacter sp.
AAATTTAAATCATCCAATATCCGGCGCGGCGCGGGGAAAGCCGGAATCCGGTCCGATAAATATTTTAAATTCCGTTCCACGATTTCCAGTAATACCGTGTCCGCGCGATGATTGATATTATTATTTAAATTATCATCCCCCTCCGGATTATCATCCAAAAGCGACATCCGAACCGGCATCGCGCGGGAAAATCTCGCTTTCCCATACGAATCCGCCATAAATTGATGCAAGCTGTTCCCGAAAGAATCCCGGAACATCAGCAAATTTCCGGATTTTCCCGAAGATTCCGTTTCAATCAATTGATCCTCCGGCGAACGAAAATCTGATATATATTTAAATTCAAATTTCCGGTCAAACTCAATATCCGGCTCCTGATAATTTCCCGCCGGATAAACCATCTGATATAAATCGCCTCTATGAGGTTCGCCGTCATGATACGCGCCGGGGAAAAACAAATCTTTTTCCGGGATTATATAATGATCTCTCATGGCTGATAATAATACATCATGCGCCAGCGCCGCGCCGCGCGTGTTCCAATGGGAATCCGTGTGATAATATAATATCTCGCCCCGTTCCCGGTAAGCGTTCCGAAACGCCGAATATAAATCTATATAATTCACGCCTTCTGATTTTAACCATGGAATCAGGCGGTCAAGATTATCCTGTCCATATAAAGGCTTTCCCGGCGTCAAGAGTTTTTCCCCATACAATGACGCTTTATTCGGCGCGACCGTCAAATAAAATTCCGCTCCCCGCGTTTCGCAATATTCAGCCAACAATGCCAGCGTATGCGCCGCGCCGTACAATTTCCGCTCACTGATGGGATTGATATGCAAGAAATCATCCAGCGTCTCCCGATAGAACAACCAGTCATCACGGCCTAAAATCACGGAATCTTCTGACGAGACGTGAAATAATTTCGCGTCCAGCGCGGCGCGGGCTGTAATCATTTCCTGCCGAAACGCGATATGATCCGCCGTGTAATCCGTGATTTCGCGCAAAATATTTTGATTAAAACTCCCGTCCGGCATCCATACGCGGGGCAGCGGGCTTAACCGCTGATTGGCGGCGGGCGTCGGCGCGGGAAGCAAAAACATCCCCGCCGCCGGAATCATACAGGCGATTAAAAAAAACGCAATCGCGATATTCGCTTTCCATCCTGATTCTGTCATATCATACGCACCTGAATTTTAATAATTAAAATTATAATTTTAAATTATAATTTAAAACTGGAAATAAATAAACGGGCTGTAACCGGAACTGACCATATTCAATATCGCCAGAACAAACAAACCGGAATAGAACGCGGCGCTGACAGGCGCGTTATACAACGCCAATGCCGGAATCTTGTTTTTCACGCGTTCCGCGAGACGGGAGAATACGCCGGACGCGAATAATATAGATAAAATCAAAATAAAAACCGTCCGTGCGTTCAACAGCGCGCGTAATAAAATATAATTATATCCCCATTGATACGCGTTTCCCGTCGGCCACAGCGCAAACATCCGGGCGAAAAATCCAAACGCGTATGAGACGCTCTCCGCGCGAAACAGCGTAAAGCCAAGTATTACAATCAACATGGCGTATATATGCCCGAAAAAGGATTCTCTCAGGCGGCGCGGAATGATATTTCGATCTTCCAATACGGAGAATAATCCGTGCCACAGACCCCATAATATAAAAGTCCAGTTCGCGCCGTGCCATAAGCCTGTCAGGAAAAACACCAGAAATTTATTAATTGCCGTCCGTGTTTTCCCGCGCCGGTTGCCGCCAAGCGGGATATATAAATAATCCCGGAACCATGTACTCAGGGAAATATGCCACCGCCGCCAGAAATCCCGAATGGATTTCGCCGCGTAAGGCAGATGAAAATTCTCCCGGAATCGAAAGCCAAATAAATACCCCAATCCAATCGCCATATCGCTGTATCCTGAAAAATCAAAATAAATTTGCAGAGTATAGCATACGGCGGCCAGCCACGCAAGCCGGAAATCT
The DNA here is from genome assembly GCA_905236835.1 of uncultured Oscillibacter sp. Taxonomy (GTDB): domain Bacteria; phylum Bacillota; class Clostridia; order Oscillospirales; family Oscillospiraceae; genus Oscillibacter. The sequence goes on from CAJOQY010000183.1 coordinate 1,996, forward strand.
AATAAAGCCGGATCCATGCCGAATATTCTGTCGACAATCACAGCCATTGTATCGGCCAGAATTAATTTTTTGCCCAATCCCCGGATAAAGCGTTTCAGACCTGTCAGAATATGCTCCGGCGTCAAGATTCTGTTATCAATTTGCGCCGATATATCGCGATATAACACAATCGGTCCGGCGATTAACTGCGGAAAAAAAGAAATATATAATAACAATTTCCCGAAAGAACGCGTCCCGGCTGACGGGTCTCGATAAACATCCAGAACATAACTCAATCCCTGAAACGTATAAAACGATATGCCGATTGGCAATATCAAATTCGCCATGGGCAGTTCCAGCCCGGACGGGCCGGGAATATTAATCATACCCGTGATAGAATTTATAAATTTTAATATAAAATCCAGATATTTAAAAATCCCCAGCGCGATTAAATTCACGGCGACAGCCAATCCCGCGATCATACGCCGTCGGCTTGAATTTCGATCCGGCGTTTCGCGCGTGAGCGCCAAGCCAAATAGATAATTCGCGCAGACACTGCCCAAAAGCAGGATTAAATACGGCAATTGCCCGAACGCGAAAAAGATTAAACTTGCCAGCGCGAGCCAGATATTACGCGCTTTTTGTCCGGGCAAAAGCCGTGATATAATCCAAACGACGGGCAGAAAGAAAAACACAAATACCGGTGAACTGAATATCATATTATTTTACCAGCTAATTATATTATTTTTATTAATTTTTTACCAGACGAAATACTGGAACGGGGAAGTCGCGTAAGTGAAATTATATAAATTATAACTCGTAATGCCCCGGCGGCGATAGGACATTTCAAGTTCCGGATCGAACAGCCGCCAAGAGCCGTCCAATTTGATTCTTACCCAGCAGTGCGGACGATGATTCACCGGGCCAATATCGCCCATCACCGTCTGCGCTTCCAATCCCAATTGCCGGACAAGCAGATAAAACGCGGAAGAAAAGCTATAACAATTTCCCTTTCCGCGCTGGAAAAACGCGAGGGCGTAAGCGGGTTCCCATCCGGTACTGCCTTTGGCGACATGATCGCGCGCCAAATAAGTATAATAATCCCGGACGTAATTATACAGCGCGCGGATTTTCTGATTCCGCGTCATATCGTCGTTTGTCCATTTAGCGATAATATTGGCCAAAAATTCATCCAGTTCATCATTGCCCGTGGTGGACTGTCCGTCCGCGTTGTAAACATAGCCCTGACTGTCGGATGTGGAATATAAAAACTGTCCGTCTAATACATGATATAAACGGGAATTGATATTATAAAATCCATCGGCCAGCGGGACCGGATCCGGATTCGCGGACATCCATGATTCCAGACCGGTTTCGGAATCGACAAATCCCACATGGGAAGTCGACGCCTCCATGATTTGATCATAAGCCCAGAAAGAGCGCGGTACATCCGGGAATATTCTCAAACGCGCGGCGGCGTGAATCGCGTCCGTATTGGCGTTACGTCCCAAAAGACGGTTAAACACAACGGCGGCCTGCGCGCGGGTGAGAATCCCGTCGGGCATAAATAATCCTTCCTCATTGCCGCCGAACAATCCGGCGGCGGCTGTATTGCCAATGGCCGCCGCGTCCGGTCTGTCGGACGGCACATCCGGGAATGACAACGGATTTTCACTCACAGGAACAAACGCCGCCAGTATCGCCGCGAATTCCGCGCGGGTAATGGCGTCATTGCCCCGGAACGCGCCGTTTTCATCAGGCGTGACAATTCCCATAGCGCCTAAAACCCGGACCGGCGCGGCGTACCACGCGTCCTCCGGAACATCCGTGAAATCCGCCAGTTCTTCTATGGGATCGGCTAATAAACCATATAAAATTTTGGCGGTCTGCGCGCGGGTCAGACTGCGTCCGGGATGGAACAAACCATCCTCAAAACCGGACATAAACGCCTCGTGTTCGTCGCCGGATTTTAAAGCGGGCGGCGTAATTTCCGGAACGGGCCGCATATTAGACGCCGTGAAAACCCTGACATTCCAGATTTCCGTTACAGCCGGATTGATAAAATTCCCGTTTTCATCCAGCCATGAATAAAACCCCTCCGGCAAAATCGGAATCTGTTGGGGGACGCTTCCGGTCGGGACCGTCTCGCGGATTTCATTCATATCAATTTGATAAATAATTTCATACGATTCCGGGGCGAATACGGCGTATAAAAACAAATTCCGCGCGGGCGTAATATTTTCTCCGGGTCGGTAATCCGGGACAATCGCGTCCATATCGGCGGACCAGCCGACAAAGCGTTTGCCGGACGGCGCGACCACCGGGGACAACTCCGGCATACGGACGCTTTCGCCACCCTGTACCGTTAGCGGCGCGGGGGATAAATAGCCTTCCTCAGAAACCCAAAATTCTATCGCGTACCATGCCAGCGGGTCCGGCGTCGGCGTAATATTCTCAATTTCCGGCGGCGTCGGCGTGACGTTCTCCGGCGGCGCGGGTTCTGATGTCGGGTCGATGATCTCAAAATCCGTAGGCGCGACGTTTTCCGGCGTCGGCGTAATATTCTCAAACTCCGCGGGTGTGGGTTCCAGCGGCGGGACAATGGGCGTCGTATTCTCGTCGACAGGTTCCAGCGGCGGCGTGGGTTCGCGGAGATCCGGCGTGTCCGGGATTATGTACGGGGATTCCCCGTTTCCCGGAGTATTCGTCTCAATCGGCTCATCCGGCGGAAGCGGATAAATATCCGACGCATCCGATCCAAACGCGGACGGCAGGGCGAAGATCAACAGCAGGCATATGGCAAACGCGGAAAAAATTTTCTTGTTCATGGAAATCTCCTTTGATTTTGAATCAACTTCATAAAATAAATATCATTTTTACGCGCGCGGCTTTTTATACGCTTTGGCGTCATCTCTTTCGCGGCTCTTCAAGATGTTTTTTATTTTATCATACTCCGCGCCGATTTCCAATAGTTTTCTGTGTGATTTCAAAAAGAGATTTTTAAATTATTTTTAAATTTATATGACAGACAATCCCTCCGCCGAGTTCAGACGCGGCGGAGGGTCAAGTGATAATCTGATCATTAATTTACGTTTTATCTTTTTTCAGCGCGGTGAGAATCGCCGCTCCGACGACAGAACCGACTAACAGCGATATAATATACATAAACGGATTGCCCACAGTTGGAAATACGAATATGCCGCCGTGCGGAGCCATCAGCGTGCAGTGAAATAACATCGACAGCGCGCCGGATACGGCTGAACCCACGATACAGGACGGCAATACCCGCGCCGGATCAGCGGCGGCATACGGAATCGCGCCCTCTGAGATAAAGCACAAGCCCATAATATAATTTACAAAGCCGTTGTTGCGTTCCTCTTCCGTCCATTTTTGAGGGAAGAACGTGGTGGAAATCGCGATGGCAATCGGGGGAACCATGCCGCCAACCATGACAGCCGCCATAATATCATAATTGCCGTTCGACAACGCCGCGATTCCGAACGCGTAAGAGGCTTTATTAAACGGCCCGCCCATGTCAATGCTCATCATGCCGCCGACGACCGCGCCTAATAATAATTTAGACGATCCGCCCATCGCGTTTAACGCGTTGCCAAGTCCCGTATTAATCGCGCCCATAATGGGATTGACCGCGCACATGACCACGCCGACAATTAAAATGCCGCCCAAGGGATAGATTAACATGGGACGAATGCCGTCCAGAGCCCGCGGTAATTTCTCCGTGATTTTTTCCAGATAACGCACGACAAATCCCGCGACAAATCCGGCCAGCAACGCCGCCAGAAATCCGCCGGAAACCGCCGGGGTTTCGGGATTCCAGATACTCGCGAACGATACGCCGCTGACGGCTAACGCGCCGCCCGTAAAGCCTACGGCCAGTCCGGGACGATCCGCCATCGACATCGCGATAAATCCGGCCAGCACGGGCAGCATAAATCCAAACGCGCCGCTTCCAACTGTATTGAAAAACGCCGCCAGAGGCGTATTAGAGCCAAATCCCGACGGATTGATCGAATAATCGTCTAATAAAAACGAGATAGCGATCATAATTCCGCCGCCGACGACAAACGGGAGCATATGCGATATGCCATTCATAAGATGCTTATAAAACGCGCTTCCGATAGAATCGCCCGCGCCGCCGGAACTTGCCGCCGACGCTGACGCGTGACCGCTTTTCGCGTGATAAATCGGCGCCTCGCCGTTGATAATTTTATTAATCAATTCCTCCGGTTTGTGAATGCCGTCCGCGACGCGCGTAATGACTACCGGCTTGCCGTCAAATCTGTCCATCTCGACATTTTTATCAGCCGCGATTACAATTCCGTCGCATTTGGCGATTTCTTCCGCTGTCAAAATATTTTTCGCGCCGCCGGATCCGTTCGTCTCGACTTTCGTTGGCAATCCCATCGCCGCGCCCGCTTTTTCCAAATTCGTCGCCGCCATATAAGTATGCGCGATTCCCGTCGGACAGGCTGTGACAGCTAAAATCCGGTAGCCGCCCGACGCTTTCGCTTTCGCCGCGACTTCCTGATCCGTGAAGCTCTCACTGCCGAAATTTTCCTGTTCGGCCTTGTCCAGCATATCTAAAAATTCCTCTTCCGTTTTCGCCGTCCGGAGCTTCGCCACGAAATCCTCTTCGGCTAATAAATTCATCAAACGCGCCAACATATCCACGTGTAAACTGCCGTTCATCGGCGCGGCGATCATGAAAAACAAATCGCTTTTTTCATCATCATCCGGATTATACTGGATTCTCTCCGCTGTCCGCGCCACCGCCAGACTCGGCGCCGTGACAACATTATTTTTCGCGTGCGGCACCACAATTCCGTTGCCGACATACGTCGAAAACTCTTCCTCACGATCAAAAATCGCCTGCGTATATACTTCTTTGTCCGTGATATTGCCGTGAGTAAACTGCAAGTCAACCAGCTTGTCAATAATTTCCGCCTTGTTGGACGCTTTGACATGCAGGGCCGTCGCTTCCCGGCTGAATAACTCGATCAAACGCATATTTCGCCCTCCCCGTTATATTATAATTTATATTTATCACAGCGTTTTCAATAACTCGTCAATCTGGGCTTTGCTTGCCAGTCCGATAGAAAACGCCGTCGCGCTCCCGGACGCCGTGCCAAGTTTCAACGCGTAATCATAATTATTTTCTTTCAACATACCCGCCACAAATCCGGCTACCATCGAATCGCCCGCGCCGACACTGTTTATTACTTTGCCCTTCGGACAGCCGATCCGATGACTCTGGCCGTCCTCGTCCAATAATAACGCGCCGTCGCCCGCCATTGATATTAATATATTCCGCCCGCCGCGCTCCTGTAATTTTAACG
>CAJOQY010000184.1 GCA_905236835.1 uncultured Oscillibacter sp.
CAGGTCCCGCCGGGCGGACTGCCCGCCGATATAGGCTGCGCGGTGTTTAATATTAATACTACCTGCGCGGTTTATCGGGCGATTACGCAAGGAATGCCGGTGATTCATAAAATCGTCACGGTGTCCGGCTCCGGCGTGGAAGAGCCGAAAAACGTCGAATGTCCGATTGGAACGCCGATTTCCTGTCTGTTTGATTTCTGCGGCGGCCTGAAAGAGAATACTTATAAATTAATCATGGGCGGACCCATGATGGGCATGGCGCAGTATACGGCTGAAGTACCCGTGGGAAAAGGAACGGGCGCGATGCTGGCTTTTTGCGAGGACGAGGAACAGACGATAGAGTCTCCCCAGTGTATCCGGTGCGGAAAATGCGTCGCCGCGTGTCCGATGCGCTTGGAGCCGCTGTTTTTGTATCAATTCGCGTCGAAAAATATGCTGGAAGAACTGGAAGAATATCATATTATGGACTGCATGGAGTGCGGCGCGTGCGCTTACGCCTGCCCGGCGAGAATGCACCTGACGCATATGTTCAAATACGGCAAGCAGAAATTAAAAGAAAAGCAGATGGCGGACCGCGCCGCCGCCGAGGCGAAAAAACAAGCCGAACTTGAAAACGCGAAACAAAAGGAGGCGGTCGCGTCATGACGGATTATAAGGCATTGAAATTAATCGCGACATCCTCCCCGCATATCCGGGGCAAAGAAACAACGCGGTCTATCATGCTGGATGTGATTATCGCGTTGATTCCGGCGCTGGTGTTCGCGTGTTTTAACTGGGGATTGCGCGCGTTCAGCGTGACGCTGTTTTCCGTGATCGCGTGCGTGTTTTTTGAGTGGCTGTATCGCAAAGTCATGAAAAAAAATCAATCGATCGGCGATCTCAGCGCGGTTGTCACGGGGATATTATTGGCTTTCGTCTGCCCGGTGACGATTCCGTATTGGATGATTTTAATCGGCGATTTCTTCGCGATTATCATCGTCAAGCAATTATTCGGCGGGATTGGCTGTAATTTTGTCAACCCGGCCTTGGCGGGACGCGCCGCGCTGTTGGCGAGTTACGCCGGGTCTATGACCAGCTGGGCGGATTTCGGAATGCTGTCCATGTTCGGCAGTCCCGACGCCGTCACGACGGCGACGCCGCTTGCCATGATGAAGGGCGGCAATGTAATTGAATTAACGCAGAAATACAGTTTATCTGATATGTTTGTCGGCTTGATCCCCGGATCCATCGGCGAAGTCAGCGCGCTTGCTTTAACCTTAGGCGGATTGTATTTGCTTTGGCGCGGCGTGATTAATTGGCATACGCCTGTTTGCTATATCGCCACAGTCGCCATATTGACGTTTTTATTCCCCCAGCACGGCGCGGGCCACGCCGAATGGATGTTATATCAAGTATTAAGCGGCGGTTTGATTCTTGGCGCGTTCTTTATGGCCACGGATTACGCCACATCGCCCGTGACAAAAAAAGGACAGGTTATTTTTGGGATCGGGTGCGGCCTGTTTACGGTTTTAATCCGCTATTTCGGCTCTTACAATGAGGGCGTGTGTTATTCGATCATGGTCATGAATTTATTTGTCGCGTTAATAGACCGGTATACGCGTCCGAAACGCTTTGGCGCGGATGAACTCGCCAAAAAGGAGGCGGCGGCGAAATGACGGAAGAAAAAAATAAAAATATGGATATAGGCTATATTCTCAGCCTGACAGTAAGATTATTAATCACCTGCGTGGTAGTCGCGGCGCTGTTGGGCGTGGTGAATCTGGTCACGGAGCCGACCATTACGGCGTTGAAATGGGAAAGCACAGTGGCGGCCATGGAAGCCGTGGTAGCCGATCCGGAAGCGGTGGAATTTTCCGACGCGATGGAACTGACGGCGGATTTGACGGACGCGGCGTCCGCCGCCGGGGCGCGTCTGACGGAGGCGTATCCGATCACGGAGGACGGCGCGGGCGCGGGTTACGCGTTGACCGTCGTCGCCAGCGGTTCGCAGGGGACCATTGAAATGATGGTCGGCGTGGACGGGACGGATACCGTCACGGGCGTTTCTATCGTGGAAAATTCCGAGACGCCGGGAATCGGATCAAAAGTCATGGGCAATGAGCCGACATCAAACGGCGTGGGCGTATTGGATCAATTTACCGGTTTAAGCGTATCTGACGCGCCGCTTGCCGTCGGGACGAATATCGACGCGATCAGCGGGGCGACGGTCTCATCCAGAGGCGTGACGGCGGG
>CAJOQY010000185.1 GCA_905236835.1 uncultured Oscillibacter sp.
GGAGAGGCCACGCCCGAAAGCGACGTGGACATAAGAATTGACAAGGGAAATCTGCGGGGACTGTTCGCGTTGTCGGGCCTGCGTCTGGCCCTGACGGAGCGATTGGACCGGGAAGTAGACTTGCTGACCACGGACAGTCTCGACGCGAAATTTCTGGCCCGGATTCAGCCGGAGGAGATACAGATCTATGGAAATGAGTGAACGTGACAAGTCCATTCTGGAACATATTGTTTCTTATTGTGTGGATATTGAAGAAGCCGTCACGCGTTTTGGCGACAGCTACGCGGCGTTTTCCGCTGATAAAGAGTACCGGAACGCCTGCGCTATGTGCGTTTTACAGATTGGCGAATTAAGCGGCCATTTAAGCGCGGAGTTTCGCTCCGCCCACAGGGAAATCCCTTGGAATGAAATCAAAGGAACGCGAAATGTAATGGCCCATAAATATGGAAGCATCAGCGTTGAGACCGTTTGGGAAGCGATTGAGCGTGATATTCCGGACTTGAAAGCGTTCTGCCTTCGATATTTGGAAAAGAACTGAATCCATTTGAACGCCGAGCCGTCTCTTCGCGAGGCGGCTTTCGCGTAATCCGCGAAGATTTTTCCGGATCGCCTGTCCGGTTTCGCAAAACTAAAACCGGGATGTCTGAAAATCCGTCTTGTAATTCCCGTCCGGACGTGGTAAAATAAAATATAAATATTAAAATAAAATTATCATAAAAAATGATAATAAACGCGCGGGAAAAGGGGAGAGGGAATTATGGCCGAAAACAGGGATTATATGACGCTTCCGGAGGAAAAAGGGAATATTAATATCGCCGAGGAAGTGATCGCGGCGATTTCGGTCGGCGCTGTCCGGGAGATTGAGGGCGTGTCCGGCATGATGACCGGAAACAGCGTGACGGATTTCACCAGTAAGAAAGGGACGCGGAAAAGTATCCGGGGCGTCAAAATCGACATGACCGGCGACGCGCTCGCGCTGGATTTATATTTAACCGTTAAATATGGCTATCCCATCCCGGAAGTGGCGGAACACGTTCAGACGGCTGTTTCCGGTTCCGTGGAGGCCATGACGGGCTGTTCGGTGGATCATGTGAATGTCCACGTCAGCGGCGTGTCAATGGGATAAATATATAAATTTATAATATAAATATAATATAATATAAAATATAACGCGGGGGACGGTATGTACAGGCAGACAGCAAGGGAAATCGCCGTACACTTGGCGTATGAACTGAATTTCACGGATTTGACGACGGAAGAATTATTAAACGGCAGATTAAATCCGGAGGCGTTTGAATCCCTGTCGAAAGAGGATGAATTATATCAGGATCCGCCGGACGGGGAACAGGAAAGCTATATCCGTCGGCTGGTGTCGGGCGTCGCGTCGCACGGCGGGGAATTAGATGATTATATCGAAAAATACGCCCGCGGATGGACATTCGCCCGGATTTCGCTGATGGCCAGCGCGATTATGCGGACGGCGATGTATGAAATTTTATATATGCCGGAGATTCCGGACGCGGCGGCGATTAACTCGGCAATCGAAATCGCCAAAAAATACGAGACGCCGGAGACGGTGAGATTTATCAACGGGATTTTGGGCGGCTTTACGCGTCAGGAACGGGAAACTTAACGCGCGGGACAGGGGAAACAGCGTCCCTGTCCCGTTTTTTTCAAGGCGTGAAAAAAGGCGGGATTTATGGAAAATATGATTTTGACTGTTACGGAATTGAATAATTATATCAAAAATTTACTGGACGGCGATATAAAATTACAGTCGGTTATGATCCGGGGGGAAATCTCGAATTATAAAATTTATCCGTCTGGGCATTGCTATTTCAGCCTGAAAGATGCACAGGGGGCTTTGAAATGCGTGATGTTCCGGGGACAGGCGGCGAAATTAAAATTTCAGCCCGTGAACGGGATGGGCGTCATCGCGTCGGGAAAAATCAGCGTGTTTCCCCGTGACGGCGCGTATCAGTTGTATTGTCAGGATCTGACGCCGGAAGGCGCGGGCAGTCTGGCGGTCGCGTTTGAGCAGTTAAAGCAAAAATTATATCATGAGGGACTGTTTGACCCGGCGCGCAAGAAAAAATTACCGTTATATCCGGAGAGAATCGGGATTGTCACGTCCCCGGCGGGCGCGGCGGTGCATGATATGATCAGAATATTCAATCATCGCTTTCCGGCGGCGAAGATTATATTACTGCCCGTCCGGGTACAGGGCGCGGAAGCGCCTCCGGAAATCGCGGCGGCGATTCAATACGCGAATATTCATCAAATCGCGGACGTGTTAATCACGGGACGCGGCGGCGGTTCGATGGAGGATTTATGGGCGTTTAACGATGAACGGGTGGCGCGGGCGATATATGACTCTCAAATCCCCGTGATTTCCGCCGTCGGACATGAGCCGGATGTGACGATTGCGGATTTTGCCGCCGATGTCCGGGCGGCGACGCCGTCGAACGCGGCGGAAATCGCCGTGCCGGACAGGGCGGAATTATCACGCTGGTTACGCGGGACGCGAATCAGACTTGAACGCGCGGAAGCGGTGAAATTATATCACCTGCGCGAGAGATTAAAAATATTATCCGAAAAGCGGGTCTTGCGGGACAAATCAAGCTATATACAGGATAAGCGTATTTTGATTGCACACTTGCGGGACAGATTGACGGATCTGATCGGGAATATACTCACGCGGAAGCGTCAGCGTTTCGGCGTTTTGTCGGCGTCGCTGGACGCGTTAAGCCCGCTGGCGGTGTTGGGCCGCGGGTACGCGATGGCGAAGAATCAGGACGGAAAGATTATCAAATCATGGCGGGACATATCCCAAGGCGAAGAGATTGAGATTTTATTAGGCGAAGGCGGCTTTTCCGCGTCCGTGGGGGAAATCAGGCGGGAGTAAATATAATATATTCAGGAGGAATGACAGGATATGGCGGGGAAAGTATTAAATTTTGAACAACGGCTCGGACGTTTGGAAGAGATCGTGAATTTATTGGAAAAAGGCGACGCGCCGTTGTCGGATTCTCTGGCGTTATTTGAGGAAGGGACGAAATTGATCGCGGCGTGTTCGCGTCAGTTGGACGAGGCGGAACAGCGGGTTGTGAAATTATCGAAAGGTCCGGACGGCGCGCCGATTGAGGAGCCGTTCGCGTCCGCGGTTGACAAATAATTTTCACGGCGTTATGATAATAAAATTATAAAATTATAAAAAATACAGGGGGGCAAGGGAGAATGAACGGAGCGGAGGCGTTGATTGAAAGTCTGCGCCGCGAGAACGTCCGGCATATGTTCGGCTACGCCGGGGCGACGATCTGTCCGGCGGCGGACGCGTTGTCAAGTGTAAATGATATAAGCTATACGCTTGTTCGGACGGAACAGAACGCGGGGCATATGGCGTCCGGTTACGCGCGGATTACGGGCAAACCCGGCGTCTGCATGGTGACATCCGGACCGGGCGCGACGAATTTATTGACCGGTATCGCCACGGCCTATATGGATTCCATTCCAATGGTGGCCATTACCGGACAGGTCCCCAGCGGATTATTGGGCCGCGATATTTTTCAGGAAGTGGATGTCACCGGGGCGGCGGCGCCGTTCACAAAGCACAGTTATTTGGTCAAAGACGCGAATGAAATTCCAAGAATTGTGAAAGAGGCGTTTCATATCGCGTCGACAGGGCGTCCCGGTCCGGTCTTGATTGATATTCCGATTGATATACAGGAACAGGAAATTAAAAATTTTATCTATCCGGAAGAAGTGAGGATACGCGGCTATAAGCCGTCTGTGAAGGGTCATGACTTGCAGATCAAGCGCGTGACGGAAGCGATCATGAAAGCCGACAAACCGTTGATCTGCGCGGGCGGCGGCGTGTGGCTGTCGGACGCGAAACAGGAATTACTCACGCTGGCGGAACGCTGTCAAATTCCGGTTGTGAAAACCATGATGGGGCTGGCGCTGATGCCGAGCGATCATCCGTTAAATATGGGCATGATTGGCTCCCATGGGAATCGCTGCGCCAATAAAGCGCTGGCGCGGGCGGATTTGTTAATCATGATCGGCTGCCGCGCCGCCGACCGGACGATTATTTCCCCGAGTGAGATACAGCGCCGCATGGATATTATTCATATTGATGTCGATCCGGCGGAGATCGGCAAGAATATGCGGGCGGCGGTCCCGCTGGTGGGCGATATTAAAATTATTTTAAATCAGCTTTTGGAGAAAGATTTAACGTCACGCGGGCTGGAAAGCTGGCGTTCGGAACTGCGCGAACTGCGCCGCGCGGAAGTGTCGAGAATATTCCCGCGCAAAGAGAATTATATTTTCCCCGGCGCGTTATTGAAAACGCTTGGGCAAAAATTGAACGACGACGCCATTGTCTGCGTGGACGTGGGGCAGAATCAGATTTTCACTTGTAAATATTTGCCCCAGAAAAACGGGAGATTGTTGACCAGCGGCGGACTTGGGACCATGGGATATTCGTTGCCGGCGGCTGTCGGCGCGAAAATCGCCGCGCCGGATAAGCAGGTCATCGTGATCTGCGGGGACGGGTCTTTTCAAATGTCCATGAACGAACTGGCCGCGATACGGGCCGCGAATTTGGATATAAAAATGATTTTATTCCGGAATCAAACGCTCGGCCTTGTGCATCAGATTCAGCGGGCCGCGCCGTATCACGTGCCGTTCGGGGTCAGTCTGGACGGCTCACCGGATTACGCCGCGATCGCCGCCGCGTATGGTATCCCCAGTTTTACGGCGTCGGACGAGAATGTTTTGGAAATCACGCTGGATAGATTCTTAAACGCCGAAGGCCCCTGCTTGTTTATCAGCGAGACGGACCCGGAAATCAAGACGACGGATTAAA
>CAJOQY010000186.1 GCA_905236835.1 uncultured Oscillibacter sp.
AGAATATAATAACACGACGCCCAATAAAAACAATCCTGATCCCAATAAATTCACGATCATATAACGCACGGCGGCAAGCGTTGTCCGCCCGATTTCCCGGACGATTAAAATCCCGCAGGATGTCAGAGTCAATATTTCAAGAAATACATAGCCCGTGAATATGTCATTCGTCCAGATCAAAGCCATTAAAGCCGCCGTTAATAAATTGATCAGCGTAAAATATAAATTAATCTTGCTTGCCTCAACGTCCACGATTAAAAACCGCCATCCGCCCAGAACAGAGCAAAGCAATATTAATATAAACGCCGACGCCATCAACGCTTCCAATATCCCGGCGCGGATTTCATTCCCCCACGGCGCGGGAAACTCGCCCATCACATATGTGAAAGATTCCCCGGTCTGAATTGTATAATATAACACCGCCGCGCATAAAAATAATAATACGCATTCATAACAGACCGTATAAAATTTTGCCTGACGCCCGCTTAACAGCATACATAACGCGCTCGAAAACAGACTGAATATAATCGTAAACAGCGGGAAATTTTGAACCAGTTCCATGATATTATAAACTCCCATATCTTAACGGTCTTCCAGCAGATGTTTGGATATTTCATAGATTTTATCCAAATCCAACGTATGATAACGCCGGTAAAGCCGGACCGCCAGAGACAGCATGACAGCCGTCACGGATACGGAGACGACAATGCCGGTCAATACCAGTCCCGCCGGGACAGGATTGATATAGGCTTGCGCACCCCGGACGCCGTCAATCAAAATCGGCGCTTTGCGGCCTTTGATATAGCCCATACTCGCCAGAAATAAAAAACTCCCCGTGTCCATGATATTCATGCCGATAATTTTATGAATTAAATTCCGATGAAATAATAACATCGTCAGGCCGATGACGAATAAAATAATCGCCGCCGCTTCCTCATAATTCGCCATCAGCGCGGACAGAATCTCCGGCATTTTCAAACAACACCCCCGGAATTAAAATTAATATAAAATAAAATTTTTTAAATTAAATTATATATATTATATATATATTTTCCCGTCAATCCCCGCCGATACCGCCCCGGCGGAATAAACTGTAAAATCCAAACATCGTACAGGCGACGACAAGTCCCACGGCAATATCAAGCGGCAATATCAAGCCGCCTGACAAAATCGCGCCGGGTTCGCCTTTCGGAATATGATTTTCCAGCCCGTTCGCGCCGGTGAAAAATACATAGCCTTTCGCGAATGAATAAAAAGACAGCGCGAAAAAAGCCGTGAACTGAAATCTCCGGCCCGTGAGAAACCGATCCGCGGCGGCGTCGCCGAACGCCGAGGCGAAGATCACCAGTCCGGCCCCCAATACGGCCCCGCCGGAAAAGCCGCCCCCCGGCGATAACTGGCCGTTTAATAATATATAAATCCCGAATAATAAAATACACGGGACTAATATTAAGCCGACTTTGCGGAGAATCATATCCTGATCCGTCGGGAAAAACTTTTCGTCCCGAATCGTGTAATAATCTTCCAAATCCGAGCGCATATTTTTGCTGTCCCGCCGCAATAATATCATCACGCAGATCAACGCCGTGAATAAAACGTGCGATTCCCCCAGCGTGTCAAACGCCCGGTAATCTAAAATCATCCCGGCGACAATATTCGTCGCGCCGGTTTCTTCCAGTCCGCGCTCCACATACCGTTCGGCCACAACCGCCGCGCGGGGATTCTCATCGCCGTAACGCGTGATATGCGCGGTCATATATAAAAATACCGCCATCAGCGTCAGACAGCAGCCGACGGCCAGAACCGCGTACCATATCCGGACTATATTCCGTTCCGCCGTCATAAGACGATCCATGCCTTCCAGCGCGTTCCGTTCCGCCGTTTTTTCGTTCTGACGCATTTCCTGACGCGGCAAGTCATATCCTTCCGCGCCTTCCAGAAGGCCGGACAGAAGATTATTTTCCCCGTCCAGCCATTTTTGAAGTTCCTGATCGACACGCTTCACGTCTGTTTCCCCTTCTTCCGTCCGGTCAAAATATTCCGTTTTGGCGCGCGGGAATGTTGATCGCCAATATCATGGCTGTCCATTTCGCCGGATTCCGTCTGCCGCGCGTCGTCCATTTGACGGATTTTTTTCAGCGTGACAAGAAACAAATATCCGCTCACGCCCGCGCCGACCGCCGCCTCCGTGATCGCCAAATCCGGCGATTCCATTAAAATCCACAACAGGCACATGATCGAGCTGTATGACATAAATATAATCACGGCCTGTAATAAATTTTTTGTCAGATTCACGGCGACAGCGCAGCCGATTAATAAAAGCAATAAAATTATCCGGTTGATTTCCGCTAAATCCGTGCCGAATATCTCTAAATTCACGCGTTTCATCCCCCTGTTTCAGCGGATTTTGACCGCCGTGCCATACGCCACCATCTCCGCCGCGCTCTGCATCACGGACGACGAACCGAACCGGACGCCAATCACGGCGTCCGCGCCCAGTTTGCGCGCCTCGTCTTTCATGCGGTCCAGCGCGATATTGCGGGCTTGCGCGATCATTTCCGTATAACCCGTGATTTCGCCGCCAACAAGCGTTTTTAACCCCGCCATGAAATCGCGTCCGAAATGCGTGGACTGAACCACCGTTCCGGTCACAAGTCCCAGCGCGTCGAATTCCGCGCCGGGTATATGATCAATCGTGTAGATTTTCAAGTTTTCCGCCTCCAATTATAATAATATTTATAATATAAAATATTTATAATATAATATATAATAATTTTATAATACGCGCGTTATATCCGGTCCATATGGTCATAAAAATGCCGGTTGGTATAATATTCAATCTGCGCCAGAAAATGCGACGACACCGGAGAGCATATCCATAAAAATATCAGCGGCATCATCAATTTGCCGATTTCCAATAAATGCTCCGCGCTGATTATCAAAGATAACAACACGAAAAACAAGCCCATTGTGTCGCCCAGACCGGCGGCGTGGACACGGTTCATGATATAGCGAAATCGGCAATTGCCAATCACCGCGCCGACGAAAAAAATCAAGCCCGCTGTCAAAAAAATCGCGGCGATCCAAAAGCGTATCCATTCAAGCATTTTGATTTCCCTCCGGTTTTTCCCGTATTGATTCAGGCGGTTTGATTTCCCGTCTGACTTTTTTCCCGTCGTCCCCTGACGGTTTCGGCGGAATCAGTACCCGCGCCAGAATCAATACGGATACTAAGCTGATCATCGTATAAATTAACGCGACATCCAGAAGCCATGTTTCTCGCAATAATTTCGACAAAATCACAATGGCGGCGATAACAATCGTGCCGATCATGTTGATACATAACAATCTGTCCGTGACGCCGGGACCGCGAATCGAACGCGCCAGCAATACGCCCAGCGAAACCGCCAAGATAATCAGCGCGGCGGAATATAAAATCTGATACGCGCTTTCCACAGTCATTCCAACGGCCTCCTGATAGAATGAAAATTTTATATTTTGATTATTTTTTATATTTTACGGGAATTTTTTCAACAGCCGGATAAAAGACGAGTTTTCCAGTCCGTCGGCGTATTCCCGCCGCAGGGCGTGGACGACAAAATAATCATGATCCTGAAAGACCGTGATTGTTCCGGGCGTGAGCGTGATGGAATTGGCAAGCAGGACATTTTGATAATTTCTTGTCAATCCGGAATGAAATTCGATCAAAAGCGGCTCCGGGTGGGATTTGGGATTCAGCGCCACCAGCAGGACATTCCACGCCGCTATGACGGTTTCCCGTAAAAGATTGCATAAATATAACGCCAACAGCGGCGCGATTTGAAATAACAGCCGTTCGCGGTCCGGAGACCAGCCCAGAAACCGGACGGCGAATCCGAACAACGCCGCGCTGATGATCAAGCCGAAACAAATGATTTCAACCGTAACGCGGCCATTTAATACGATCCAGATACAGAAAAACAAGATACTCATGATATAAATTTTATCGCTCCTTTGGGGCGGATTGGCTTGTTTAAATTAATATTTTTAATTAATATTTAATTAATTATTTTAATTAATATTAGAATAACTGACGGAATTGACTTTGCCGTGTCCGTGCAGAAAATCGTCCACTTCCTGAATGGTTCCGTGAGGGCATTTCAACACGAGTTTGTAAGTAACAATGCCGTCCTGATAAGATACTTCGCTTTCCGCCACTTGCGCGTGTCGGCTTTCCAGAAACAAATCAAATGAATCCCGGAAATTCGCCTCCGGAATGATCGAAAATGTCAATTGATGCGTGACAAGATCCGTGCCGAATCCGATCCGGTGCATGAGAAGCTGTAAAATAATCAGCGTGACGGTAAAGCCGACGCCAACGGCGTACATCCCGGAGCCGATTGTCAGCCCCACGCCCGCCGTCGCCCAGATGCCCGCCGCCGTGGTCAGGCCGCGAATGGAGTTGCCGCTTTTAAATATCGCGCCCGCGCCGAGAAAACTCACGCCGCTGACAACCTGCGCGGCGATCCGGGCCGGGTCCGCTCCTCTTGTCCCGTGGAACGCGGCCCCGGAAGCGGATGTTAAATCCGCGAAGCCGTATTTGGACACCACCATCATGAGAGCGGCGGTACAGCACACGATGACATGAGTACGCATGCCGGCCTCTTTCAGGCGGCGGCTGCGCTCCACGCCGATACACGCCCCGCACACCGCCGAAACCAGAATCCGAAGCAGCAGCTCCAATGTCTGTAAAATCGTGAATTGCCCGCTGAGATACCCTCCCAGTGTCAGATAATTTCGCGCCAGATACTCTGTCACTGTGGAAATGTCCATGCCAAATTCTCCTCCTGATGATTATATATTATTATATAATAATTATATATTATATTCCGCGCGCTTATTTCGCTTCGACAGGAAAACGAAATCCGCTTGACGTATGGAAAACTTTCTGGTAACATTGGAATTATAATATTATAGCATATTCCGGGCAATTCCGCAAGCGTCGCGGAGCGGGGTCGCGGAAAGTTTTATAGATATAATTATATAAATAATTATAATCAATTCAATAAATAACGAGAAATTGTGTCGGGAGGCGCTGGGACGTATGAATAACAGCCCGCATATAGACCCGCTTCTTACGAAAATTTATAATCTGTTATACCGCCTTGGCGTCCGGGCCAGAACGCTCGGATTCTTTGAGGCGTCCTGCGCGATATTTCTTGTGATGAAAAATCCGGAACGGCTGGAACAATCCGTCCGGGATGTCTATCATGAAATCGCCGAAGTGTATCATATAGACGTTGATTCCATAGATTCGCATATAAGACATTTGATCCGTGTCATATGGGTGAAAAAGCCGCCGTTTCTGAGAGAAATACTGGGCGACGGAACGCCGCTGAATCAGTATCCCTCCCCCAAACGGTTCATCGGCATTTTATGCCGGTATCTGAACGCCGAGTTTGATCATTATCACGGCGATTTTTCCCGCGACGCGCGAAATACTATATGAAATCCCGATTTGATATGCCCTTGCAATTTGGCGGGGATGATATTATAATCCATATCATTATTTTATTTCAATCACACAATTACTGAGAATTTTTCATCGTTCTGGAAATCTATGAACGCGAGCCAGAAAAAATTTCAAGAGGCGTTCCGGCGTTGTTTCGCATTGGGATAATATTAAATAAACCAAACGATAATTTGAAAATATAAATTCGCGGAAAGGATATTTTTCAATGATGGATCAAAAATATGATTATTTAATTGTCGGCGCGGGTCTGTTCGGGGCTGTCTGCGCAAGAGAACTCACGGACGCGGGCAAACGCTGTGTGGTCATAGACCGGCGCGGCCATATCGGCGGAAACTGTTACTCGGAAGAAATCGAGGGGATTCAGGTTCATCGTTACGGCGCGCATATCTTCCACACCAGCGACGCGGAAGTATGGAAATATGTCAATCAATTTACGGCTTTTAATCATTTCGTCAATTCCCCGGTCGCCAATTATCACGGAAAATTA
The DNA here is from genome assembly GCA_905236835.1 of uncultured Oscillibacter sp. Classification (GTDB taxonomy): domain Bacteria; phylum Bacillota; class Clostridia; order Oscillospirales; family Oscillospiraceae; genus Oscillibacter. The sequence continues at coordinate 6,000 of CAJOQY010000186.1, forward strand.
TATAATTTGCCGTTTAACATGAATACGTTTTATCAGATCTGGGGCGTTGTCACGCCGGAAGCGGCGAAAGCGAAAATCCGGGAACAGGTGGAAAAAGCCGGAATTACAAATCCGCGAAATCTGGAAGAACAGGCGATTTCCCTTGTCGGACAGGATATTTATGAAATATTAATTAAAGGCTACACGGAAAAACAGTGGGGGCGGCCATGCCGGGAACTGCCCGCGTATATTATTAAGCGTCTGCCGGTCAGATTCCGGTTTGATAATAATTATTTCAATGATATTTATCAGGGCATTCCCGTCAACGGCTATACGGCCATGATTGAGAAAATTTTAAACGGCGTCGAGGTAAAATTAAATCTTGATTATCTGGAACAAAAAGAAGAATTCAAATCAATTTCCGATCATGTGATTTATACCGGCCCGATTGACGAGTATTTTGATTATCAATACGGCCCGTTGGAATGGCGCGGACTGCGTTTCGAGACGGAAATATTGAATCAAGAGAATTATCAGGGCGTGGCCGCGATGAATTACACGGACGCCGAAACGCCGTATACCCGGATGATAGAGCATAAGCATTTTGTGTTTGACAGCGATCCCAAGCCCAAGACGGTTATCACGCGGGAATATCCGTCGCAATGGAAACCCGGCGACGAGCCGTATTATCCGATTAATAATCAGAAAAATCAGGATTTATTGGCGAAATATCAGGAATTGGCAGGACAGGAAAAAAATATTATTTTCGGCGGGCGTCTGGGCGCGTATCAGTATTACGACATGGACAAAGTCATCCGCGCCGCGCTGGATACGGCGAAAAAATTAATATAATATAAATAAATAAATTTAAAATTAAAATCAGGTGATAGATTATTATGGATTACAGGGAAATCACGAGAATCGCGCGGATTTACGCGGACAGCGAAGAATTTAATAATCAGACAGTGACAGTCGCCGGATGGGCGAAAACAATCCGGGATATGAAAAATTTCGGCTTTCTGGAACTCAATGACGGGTCCTGCTTCCGGAATTTGCAGGTAGTTTTGGACGCCGGAACGCTGGAAAATTATCCGGAAATCGCGTCTCAGAATGTCGGCGCGGCGATGATTGTCACGGGCGTGATCGCCCTGACGCCGGACGCCAAACAGCCGCTGGAACTGAAAGCAAGTAAAATCATGATAGAAGGCGCGTCGACGCCGGATTATCCGTTGCAGAAAAAGCGTCACAGCGTGGAATTTCTGCGGACGATTCAGCATTTGCGGCCCCGGACAAATTTGTTTTCAGCCGTGTTCCGCGTCCGGAGCGCGGCGGCCTACGCGATTCATCAGTTTTTTCAGGAACGCGGGTTTGTTTATATTCACACGCCGATTATCACGGCCAGCGACGCCGAGGGCGCCGGCGAAATGTTCCGGGTCACGACGCTGGATTTGAATCAACCGCCGCGCCTGCCGGACGGCAATATTGATTTCTCCCGGGACTTTTTCGGCAAATCGACGAATCTGACCGTATCAGGACAGTTAGAGGCGGAAAATTTCGCGATGGCGTTCGGAAATGTGTATACGTTCGGGCCGACGTTCCGCGCGGAAAATTCCAATACGCCCCGCCACGCGGCGGAATTCTGGATGATTGAGCCGGAAATGGCGTTCACGGATTTACAGGGCGATATGGACACAGCCGAGGCCATGATTAAATTTGTCCTGCGCGCCGTGATGGAACGCTGCCCGGAAGAATTGAAATTTTTTAATAGCTTTATAGATAAAAATTTATTAACGCGTCTGGAACACGTCGCGTCGTCGGATTTTGTCCGGGTAAGCTACACGGACGCGGTGAAAATCTTGGAGAAAAATAATCAAAAATTTGATTATCCGGTCAAATGGGGCGTGGACTTGCAGACGGAGCATGAGCGTTATTTAACCGAACAGGTTTATAAAAAGCCGGTATTCGTGATGGATTATCCGAAAGATATAAAAGCGTTTTATATGCGTTTAAATGATGATAATAAAACCGTCGCGGCGGCTGACTGTCTGGTGCCGGGCGTGGGGGAGATCATCGGCGGAAGCCAGCGTGAGGAGCGTTTGAATATACTGGAATCGCGCATTCACGAACTGGGCATGAATCCGGAGGATTATAAATTTTATCTGGATTTGCGCCGTTATGGGTCTTGCAAGCACGCCGGATTTGGATTGGGCTTTGAACGGCTTGTGATGTACGTCACGGGCGTGAACAATATCCGGGACGTTTTGCCCCATCCGAGAACGACGGGCAGCGCGGAAGGATAAAAAAACGGCGAGTAATAAAATCAGGAAGAAAAGCGAAAAATCAAAGCGTGAAAGTCAAAATCACGGGATAAAAACGGGGGTTAATTTGACATGAGTCTGAGTGATATTGAAATTGCCCAAAGCTGTCAGATGAAGCCGATCCGGGAAGTCGCGGCGTCCGCCGGGATTGACGGATTATATCTGGAATTATACGGGAATTATAAAGCGAAAATTGATTACAGGCTTTTGAAAGAAAACCGCCGCCCGGACGGGAAATTGATTCTTGTCACGGCGATCAATCCCACGCCCGCCGGGGAGGGCAAGACGACGACGACAGTCGGCCTGACGGACGCTTTGCGCAAACTGGGCAAAAACGCGATGGCGGCCCTGCGGGAGCCGTCTCTGGGTCCCGTATTCGGAATCAAAGGCGGCGCCGCCGGGGGCGGATACGCGCAAGTCGTCCCGATGGAAGATATAAACCTGCATTTCACAGGCGATTTTCACGCGATAGGCGCGGCGAATAATCTGCTTGCCGCGATGTTGGATAATCATATTCAACAGGGAAATTTATTGGATATAGACACAAAGCGCGTGGTATGGCGCCGCTGTGTGGACATGAATGACCGGCAATTGAGAAATGTGATAGACGGCTTAGGCGGGCGTATGCAGGGCGTCCCCCGTGAGGACGGATTTGATATAACGGTAGCAAGCGAAGTGATGGCGGCGCTGTGTCTCGCGGACGGGATTTCGGATTTGAAAGCGCGTTTAGGCCGCGTGATTGTCGCGTATACGCGGGACGGAAAACCCGTGACGGCGCATGATTTAAAAGCCGAGGGCGCGATGACGGTTTTATTAAAAGACGCGTTAAAGCCGAATTTGGTCCAGACGCTGGAGGGGACGCCGGTTTTGATTCACGGCGGGCCGTTCGCCAATATCGCGCATGGATGCAATTCGATTACGGCCACGCGCATGGCGATGCGTCTGGCGGATTATACGGTCACAGAGGCGGGATTCGGCGCGGATCTGGGCGCGGAAAAGTTTCTGGATATAAAATGCCGCATGGCGGATTTGAAGCCCGACGCGGTTGTGATTGTGGCGACTATACGGGCGTTAAAACATCACGGCGGAGCGCTGAAAAATAATTTAAATCAGGAAGATTTAAACGCGTTGGAAAAGGGACTGCCGAATTTAT
>CAJOQY010000187.1 GCA_905236835.1 uncultured Oscillibacter sp.
CGCCGAGTATCTTTTCACGGATTGCCAGCGCTTTTTGATACCACTCCAACGCTTGCGCGTATTCGCCCATGTCGTTATACGTTGCGCCGATATTGTTATATGACATAGCTGTATCCGGGTGTTCTTCGCCGAGTATCTTTTCACGGATTGCCAGCGCTTTTTGCTTCCACTCCAACGCTTGCGCGTATTCGCCCATGTCGTCATACGTCACGCCGATATTGTTATACGTTTGGGCTGTAAGCGGGTGTTCTTCGCCGAGTATTTTTTCACGGATTGCCAGCGCTTTTTGAAACCACTCCAACGCTTGCGCGTATTCGCCTATATTGTAATACACTACGCCGATATTGTTGCATGAAGCGGCTGTATCCGGGTGTTCTTCGCCGAGTATCTTTTCACGGATTGCCAGCGCTTTTTGATACCACTCCAACGCTTGCGCGTATTCTCCCATTTCTTCATATGTTATGCCGATATTTTCATACAATGACGCTGTTTCCGCGTGTTCTTCGCCGTAATCTTCGTGATTCTCATAGACGGACAGCGCTTTTTGATATTCTTCTAACGCTTTGGAATATTTCCCCATGTTATAATAAACATATCCAATATTCCAATACGTTCCCGCCGTGTCAATATCATCTTTGCCAAGTATCCGCTCCCGGATTGCCAATACTTTTTCGTATAAATGCAGCGCGTCGGCATACCGGAATTTGTGCCGCAACTCATACGCCTGATTGCTAAGCGCAATCGCCTGATTCAACAACTCCTCTTCCGATTTGTTGAAATCGACAATCACGGTAACGCCCGTACTCTTGTCAACCGGACGCGCAATAACCGTTTGCGGCGTCTCCGCTGTAAATTCGTCCTCAAAACGCAGAAACAGTTTGACAAACGAATAAAAATCCATCGCCCGCCAATTTAACAGCTCGTCCGCCTCTTTCGTCAGGCAGAACAGCATATTTTTATTTAGCCTGATTAACTCGTCCCGTGCGTAATTCAGCCGCCGAACGGCGTCAATATTCCAATCGCCGATACCGTCCCGCGCTTCGGCGTCCCATAACGCGAGTTGGAAGTTTAACAATACATACGCGTCTTTATCGGGTTCGCGTTCCGGGATACGCGCTAACTCAATCAATCGCCGTCCATTTGAGTCGGCTTGCGCGAAATCGTAAACGGCGATATTGCGATCCCCGCACGATTTCAGCGCCGCCGCCTGTTGGCGCGGGGACGCGATTAAAAAATAAAATCCGCCCCTGCGCCGTTTCAGTATTCGATTCAGCGTCTTATACGCGTCCTTATTTTTGCCGTCCGCCTGATACGCTGTCCCTTGCGTGTTCGCGTCATTCATGGGAGATACCCCAATTCTTTCAGATAATCCGCCGCCAGCGGGTGTAGGTCAAACCAGCGTTCGCCGTTGTATTCCAATACCGTCCGCGCCTGTAACATCTCCAGTAATTTGTCTTTTTCTTCGATTTTTTTATGCTTGCCTTGATAGATTTCCGCCAGAAATTCATGCTGATCCCCTGAAATCATCCGCGTCATGTCGGATTGCAGGTTGATCAAAGCGCGTTTGGCGTCCTCCAATTCCACTTTGTCGCTCTCCCGGTTTTCGGCGCGGTCAGACGCGTCATTTAATACCCGGAACAAATCACGCAGAGAACCGCCTGTTTTGTTAATCATCAGTGTCAGCGCGTCGTCGTCAATCAATCCGGGCTGTACGCGTTTCAGCACAATATCGCGCAGTTTGTCAAATCCCGCCGGGAACGGCGTCCCGTCGATATTACGCAGTTTTAACATGGGATACGTCTCCACATGGAAAAAGCTGTCCATAGACCGGAAATAAGAGTCATAATATAACGCAATCGGGAACGTATACACCACGGGAAACGCGAAAGAGGAAAGTTTTCCCTCGTGCTGATAGAATATATTCCGCGCCTCATCCTGATCGAGTTTGTCTAAATCCTCAAAAATCAGCACGGGCTGTTTTCCGACTGTCGCCGTAATATCGTCGGATAACTGTCTAATCACTCTTTGCCAGTCGGTAAACCGCCCGGTTAATTTTTCTTTATAGACCGTCCGCAGTTTTTCGTTATATTTCACGTCGCCTTTGACTTTGACCAGCAGTTTCAAAACAGACTGAATCAAATCCGGCGCGGCGATTTCCGCTTTAAAACCGGCGTCGGCGTCGGCTTCCTCCGTGATTTCATGTTCTTTTTCGCCTTCTGTCCAGAAAGATTTGATTAAATTCAGCGTCTTTTTCCGGACAGGCGCGCCTTTTTCCTTCGCGATATTTAACAGCGCGTCGGCCATAAGAATCAGCAAATCCGAATATTCAGGCTTGTTTTCAAGATACAAATCCAACGCGCAGGGGATAATTTTCACGGGACGCCCTTGCTCTTCCAGTTTCAGCTTCATACGATTCAATTCCGTGCTTTTTCCGCATCCGCGATGGCCCAATAATAAAAATACATTATGCTCCCGCGGACGCTTACAGGCTTTTTCAATTTTTTTAATCGGCGATTCCGCCGGGTCTCCGGTCCGGACCGCCATAGTTTCTATAAAAAATTGATCCATCGCCTCCCGCGATTCCAGCGGATACGGCTCAAACGCCAAATACATATTATTTACGCTGTCGGCCTTGATCGGGTCATGAGGATCATGATTTTCATACGCCATAAAAACAGCCTCCCTTATATACGCAATCAAATTTCATATATTTATTATTTAAAATGCCAATCAAGAGTTGAACCTCACCCCCTGTCCCCCTCTCCTAAAAAGGAGAGGGGGAACCTGAGGGGAAAAATTCCGTCCAAAACAAGGGATTCCGGA
>CAJOQY010000188.1 GCA_905236835.1 uncultured Oscillibacter sp.
AAGATGAAAAATAAAATATGCGCGTTATATCTGGCGTTTTGCGTGTTATTGTCCTGTGTGATGATATTCCCCGCGAAGGCGGATAATCTATCAGGATTTCCGGATATACAGGACACGCGGACGGCGAACGCGGCGGAATCGTTGCGCCTGATGGGCGCGCTGGACGGCTACGAGGACGGCTTGTTTCATCCGGATTCTACGCTGACAAGGGCGCAGTTCTGTAAAATCGTCGTGAATTTCATCGGCGCGGATGATGAGCTGGAGCGTTACAGCGCGGTGACGATTTTCCCGGATGTCAAGCCGTCTTATTGGGCGGCGGGTTATATTAATTTAGCGGCGCGCGGGCGGAAAATTATATTGGGCTACGCGGACGGATATTTTCATCCGGATAACTCCGTGACATTGGGTCAGGCCGTGACGATTTTATTGCGATTGTCGGGTTATAAAGACGAGGACATCGGCGGCGCGTGGCCGGACAGCTTTATCGGACAGGCCCGCGCGGTGAAAATGCTGGAGAATATATCCGGCGGCGGCTATGATAATCTAACGCGGGCGCAAGCGGCGGTATTATTCCGGAATATGCTGGAAGTGAACAACTCCGCCGGGACAGCGGCTTTCACGTTCAGCGATGAGACGACATTGACTTCACTGGACGGCGGCGCCGGAAAATTAGTCACGTCCGATCAGACATATGATATGGACAAACCGCGCGACTCCACGTTTTTTATCAACAGCCGGGGACGGGTGGTCCTGCGCGGCGACAAGGCGTTGACTTTCCTGCCGCTGGAAAATTCTCGTAACATTTCCGCGCCGTCCGCGGGCGCCGTGATTCTCGGCGCGAACGGCGGCGGCAACGCGAACGCCCTGAACGCTTTGACCGGCAATCGAAGTAATTATAATCTATACAAAAACGGCGTTCCCGCGACGACGTCCGATTTGCGCGCCGGTGACGTGGCGACTTATTCCGCCGTGTCAAATTCCGTTTTAATCTGCGATACCCGTCTGACGGCTTATTATGAAAACTGCTATCCAAGCCCGTCCGCGCCGACGACGATTGAATTATTAAACGGGACAGTATTTAACGTCCTGTCAACGGCTGTCGATTCCGTCGCGCAATTCCGCCCCGGCAAACTCGTTACGTTTTTGTTATCCGCCGACGGACAAATCGCGGGCGCGGTATCCGAAAACGGCACGGGAAACGCCATCGTTTTGCTGGATTCCTCCGGCGCGGCGCGGCTGTTATGCGGCACGACGGAAATTCCATTGAAATTATCTTCCGCGGAAAACGCCAATCAGATCGCGCATATCATGTCGGACGAAAAAAATCATATTTATTTTACGGCCTTACGGAACAATCTCAGCGGCGATTTGGATTTACAGTCCAAAAAGCTGGGAGAGCGCAAACTCGCCGCGAACGTCAGACTTTTCGACAGCGACGGCCCGTTGTCATTGGATCAGATCCAAAAAAATATTACGCCGTCGGGCGAAATCTCCGGGATTCATACGAACTGGGCGGGGGATATTGATATCATTATCTTTGGCGCGTCCGTGTCCGCCACTTGGTACGGCAGAGCGTCCGTTTCCGCCGACAACAGTTCGGAGACTTATACCAGAACGCTGACCATCACATACGGCGACGGGAAATCTATCGGCCCGGCGGTCAATCCCATCCGGGACGTGAAAGACGGCGAATATTTAGCCGTACAGTTAAACCGCGCCGGAAATCAATATACCAGTATTAAAACCATGCGGAAACTGGAAAATATTTCGTTCAATTCATGGGTTGGCAAAACCGCCGTGACGTATGGCGGCCAGACTTATACGGTCTCCGAGTCCGTGCCGTGCTATAACAAAGACACAAACCGCTGGGTGGATTTCGACACCGCCCGCGCATACGCCGGACACGCTGATTTATATATCGCCGACGGCGCCGTTAGAATCGTCGAAATCGGGGGATAAATTCAAATTTATATAAAAATAATAAAATAATAAAAAACCGCCTGTCCCGAGATTTGACAGGCGGTTTTTTATATTGCGCATAGATCGCGTATATGATAATATAAAAAGGGAGATGATGAATGATGATGTCAGATTCACGGGATTTGAAACAGGATTCAAAAAAATTTGAGGTCGTGTCGGAATACCGGC
>CAJOQY010000189.1 GCA_905236835.1 uncultured Oscillibacter sp.
TGCAACGGGAAATTAATGCACTCTCCAAAGAATATCGCCGTCAGATTCGCCAGCGTGAACGCCAGACCGCCGGCGGCCAGATCGTTGCCGATAATCGCGAGGCTGAAATTCACGCCGAACAACGACACCGGGATTCCGGGCCACATCCATTCCGCGTCGCCCACCATGCCGCGATACATCCCCGGCAGAAAGATCAATAATAACGCCTTAATCGCCGTCACGACGTAGCTAAAAATCAAAAACAAGCCGCCTTCCCGGATCCACTGCGCCGCGGCGGGATGCTGTTCCTGAAAATGATTCCAAAAACCCATGATAAAACGCCAGTCCTCCTTCTGAAAATTTATATTATTTTTATTTATTTATTCCATCGTACCCGCTTTTTTGAAGATTTTCCGCTGTTTGAAATAACCGGAAATAATCTTGCCCAGACCTTTGAAAAACGCGATCGCGTGGCCGTTGACAATCGTCAGAATCCCTTCGCACATCTCCTGCGAGACCATGCCGCCGGTCATCTTGCCGATCCCCCGGAAGGGCATATTATAAATAAATATAATATTCAAATCCGGCTGGCCTTTTTTAATACTGCGATTTAACAACGCCGTCAGAATTTTATACGCGATACGGGCTTTGATACTCTTTGCGTAATAAAGCTGACAGATCGCGTCATTCATTTGCAATGTCCCGCTCCAGCTTCCGTCCGGGATGGCATAGCCTAATAAATTCTCAAATTCCGCGTCCGGAACGGATTCAATATGCCCGGAGACATAATCCGGCAGTTTTGATAAATCTTCCGACGCCGGCGCGTCCGCGCCTGTAATATTAATTTCACCCTGTAATTTAATATCCGCGACCGACGCGCCAATTAAAATCTCATATTCGCCGCCGTCGATTTCAAATTGATTGCTTTTGGTATTAAAATACCGGAACGCCTTGTCATCCAGCGGGATTGTGACATTCTTGCTCTCCCCGGCTTTCAAAAATACTTTTATAAAGCCTTTTAATTCCTTCGCCGGACGGTACACAGACGGGTTTTTCGCGTGAATATATAACTGGGCGACTTCCGCGCCGTCCATGGATCCAATATTTTTTATATCAAAACTGACTTGATTTAACTCTTTATCAATTTTTAAATCGCTGTATTCAAACTCCGTATAGCTCAGGCCGAAACCGAACGGGAACAGCACGGGCTTTTTGACCGTCTCAAAATAGCGATAGCCGACATATAATCCCTCGCGATATTCGACATTGCGTTCTTTGGCGGGGAAATACGGCGCGGAGGATACGTCCTCATATCTGACCGGGTACGTCTCGGACAGTTTGCCGGACGGGTTGACATTCCCCATGATGACATTTAAAATCGCGTTCGATCCCGCCTGTCCGTGCAGATAGCCATGCACAAGAGCTTTACAGCGTCCCAGCCACGGCATTTCCACCGATGAACCGGCGGCCATAACCGCGACAATATTCGGATTGGCGTCCGCGACGGCGTTGATTAATTTTATCTGACTGCGGGGAAGTTTCATATTCGCCCGGTCCAGCCCTTCCGATTCGCTGATCTCGTCCAGACCGATATATAATAACACCACATCCGCCTGTTTCGCCAGTTCAACCGCCTGATTCTGCATTTCCGGATCCGCCGGACCTGTCCGGGGATACCCCGGCGCGAAGCCGATTATATCTAATCCGTGATATTCCACCACGTCCATGGCGTGATCCAGTTTCGTGCAGTTCACGACCGATGATCCCGCGCCCTGATAACGGGCTTTTTGCGCGAATTCGCCGATTACAGCCGTTTTCACGCCTTTTTTCAGCGGCAATATATTTTCTTCGTTTTTTAATAACACAATCGACTGTTCGCTTGCTTTCATCGCCAGCGCGTGATGGGCGTCCTGATCGAACGGCTTGCCTTTCAGCGGATCCACGGCCTTTCGTACTGACAACATCACATCCAACAATTCATCCACGCGTTGATTGATAATTTCCTCGCTGATTTCGCCGGACTGTACCGCCGCGATTAACTCCTCGTCGCTGTCGCCGCCGGTTGTCGGCATTTCCATATGCGAACCCGCCCGGACGCCTTCCGTATGATTGTTAGAACCGCCCCAGTCAGATACGACATAACCGTCAAATCCCCAAGTATCTCTTAAAATTTCCTGTAATAAATGCCTGTTTTCATTCGCGTAAGTACCGTTGACCTGATTATATGACGACATCAAAGCCTTTGGATGCCCTTCTTTGACGGCGATTTCAAATCCGGTTAAATAAATTTCTCGCAAAGTCCGTTCATCCACCACGGAATTTGACGCCATACGGCGCAGTTCCGTGTTATTCGCGGCGAAATGCTTCGGACACGCCGCCACGCCGTTTTCCTGAATCCCCCGGATATATCCGGCGGCCATTTTCCCGGCAAGATACGGATCCTCTGAAAAATACTCGAAATTGCGCCCGCATAACGGACTGCGTTTGATATTCATACCGGGGCCTAATAATACGCATACGTCCTGACTGGCGGCTTCCTCGCCCAGAGCGCGTCCGATTTCCTCACCCAACGCCGGATCCCATGAATTGGCGACGGTCGCGGCGGTGGGGAAACACGTCGCGGGAAGGGAGCCATTCAAACCCAGTTGATCCCCCGCGCCTTCCTGTTTCCGGATTCCATGCGGGCCGTCCGACATCGTGACGCTTTCAATCCCAAGCCGCTTGACGCTCCGGGTCTGCCAGAAGTCTTTACCGGATAATAAATAGCATTTTTCTTCCAGCGTCATCCGTGAAATCAAATCCTCATGCTTCAAGAAAACGCAACCCTCTTTCCACGCTTGATATTATTTATAATTATTGCTTTATATCAAAAAAAGAATTAAGAAAAAATTTCGCGGTAAATTTAAATAAACTGTCAATAAAAACCTCATCCCCTGTCCCCCTGTTTGCTATTATCAACAAGGGGAACGTAATCAGAAAATTTTCTCTTTATGTTCCCCTCCCATAAATGGGAGGGGACAGGGTAAAGGTTCGGAA
>CAJOQY010000190.1 GCA_905236835.1 uncultured Oscillibacter sp.
GCCGGTGTGATGGAATTGGTAGACGTAGCGGACTCAAAATCCGCCGCTGGCGACAGCGTGTGGGTTCGACTCCCACCACCGGCACCATTTTTGATATTATTTTTATTTTGTCCGGATTCGCGGCGTATCGGGTCATCCATATTGATCCGACTGCGCCGCGAAATTTTTATTTTTTTATATATTTTTAATTTAATTTTTTTCCGTGGCGATTTTCGTTAAATACGCGTTTAAAAATCCGTCCAGATCGCCGTCCATGACATCATCCACCGCGCTGGTCTCAAATCCTGTCCGGGTATCTTTCACCAGTTGATACGGCATAAATACATAAGATCTGATCTGGCTGCCCCATTCGATTTTCATCTGTACGCCCTTAATATCCGAAATTTTTTCCGCGTGCTGCTGGGCTTTTAATTCCAATAATTTCGCGCGAAGCATTTTCATGCAGTTGTCTTTATTTTGAAACTGGCTCCGCTCCTGCTGGGACGCGACCACGATTCCCGTCGGCTTGTGAATAATCCGCACCGCAGAGGAAGTCTTGTTGACGTGCTGTCCGCCCGCGCCGGACGCCCGATAAACCTGCATTTCTATATCCTCATCCCGGATTTCAATCGAGTGATCATCCTCAATCTGCGGCATGACTTCCACCGCCGTGAATGACGTATGACGGCGCGCGTTGGCGTCAAACGGCGACACCCGTACCAATCTGTGTACGCCGTTTTCGCTTTTTAACAATCCATACGCGTTTTCGCCCTCTATGGAAATCGTAGCGGATTTAATTCCGGCCTCGTCGCCGTCCTCGTAGTTTAATATTTTATACGAAAATCCATGCCGCTCCGTCCAGCGCGTATACATACGATATAACATCTGCGCCCAATCCTGCGCCTCCGTGCCGCCCGCGCCCGGATGGAATTGCAAAATCGCGCTTGACGCGTCATATTCGCCGGACAACAGCGTGGACATTCGCGCGTCCTCCGTCTGACGCTCCAAATCCGCGTATTCTTCTTTTAATTCCGCCAATAAGTCCGCGTCGTCGGCTTCCTGTCCCATTTCACACAGAGCCGTCAAATCTTTCCAAGTATTGATCAATTTTTCCTGACGAGATATTTTATTTTCTAATTGCTTTAATCTGATTTGCACTTTCTGTGATCTTTGCAAATCATTCCAGAATCCGTCCTGCTCCGTCTCCGCCGTCAGACGCTCCGCTTCCTGTTTCGCGTTGTCCATATCCAGCGCGGCGGACAGTTTATCCAGTTCCGGCTCCAAATCCCGCAGTTTTTGTTTATATATATCATATTCAATCAAGGCCATGAGTTTTTCCCTCGCTTTTTATAATATAAATAGCATTCAAATAAATTATACCGCGATTTCGCCTGTTTGTAAAGTGAAATTAAATTACTGAGTTTTCTTCCAGACGCGAAAGATATAAATCGCGGGCCGCCTGTAAAGACGCGTTATAACGCTCATCCTGACCGGCGCGCAGATTGGCGTAATATAAATGCTCATGATCGGCGATCAAGGGATCGACGCGGACAACGGTCGCGATGCCGACATTGGAGCAGGCGGCGGCAATGCGTTTGATCTCAATCATCAAGCCGGTGAAACTGGAATCGGCGTAAGTGTCGCATTTGCCGTCCTGTATGCGTTTAAAATGATTTCGCTTCAAGACGGCGACCAAATCGCCCGCCGCCTGTACGCGGGGTTCGATTTCGCGGGCGGCGTCAATATCGCGCTTACGAAACGCGGATTCCGTGAGATTCAAAATATCACGGATGGCGTCCTCAAGCGCGCGCAGTTCCCGCAGGGCCTGATCGGAATAAGCCGCGTGATGTTTTTCCAGTCCGTCCGCGTTTTTCGCGATATTCACCGCGTGATCGCCCAGACGTTCAAAATCGGATATAATTTTATAATATTGATCCAAAATCGTCACATGATATTCCAATTGCAAGTGCGGCAGGAGTTCCATGGTATAGCGGCTGAGGCGGTCCGTCATGCGGTCGATTTCGTCCTCCTCGGCCAGAATTTTTTTATAAAGCGTTTCGTCATAATGTTCCAGCAGTTGAAAAGCGTGTTCGATATTGTCGCGGGCCGCGTTAAAAATCGTCATCAGCAGTTCATAACAGGCGTTGAGGGCCAGAGCGGGCGTGTCAAAAAACGTCGTGACTAAGCCGTCCATTTTCTCCTGATATTTAGAGTCTTTGCCTTTTGATTTCGGCGCGTCCGGAATAATCCGGCGGCTGATTTTCTCGTAAAGATTCAACATCGGGAACAGGCAGAGCGCGCAGGATAAATTAAATATCGTATTCGTATTGGCGATCATGCCGGAATTGACGGTCTGATTCCAGAGATTGTCCAGAAATCCGGCGCGATGGATGACAAACACGGCGGCTAATACTAATACCGTTTCGCTGAGATTAAATAAAATATTCACAATCCCGACGCGGCGGGCGTCGGTTTCCGCGCCGATGGAGCATACGATGGCGGTCGTCACGCAGTCGCCGAGATAAATGCCGACAATCACGGCGTAAATGGCCTTAAATGTCAGCATACCGGTGGCGGAAAACGCCTGTAAAATGCCGACAGTGGCCGAAGAGCTTTGCAATATAAACGCGACGGCGGCGCCGGTGACATAGCCAAGAAACGGATTGGACCCCAAATGGGAGAAAATACGCTCAACAAGTCCGGATTCCGCGAGCGTATTGACCGCGCCGGTCATGTTTAATAACCCGGAAAACAATATGCCAAATCCGATGGCGATTCCGCCGACGGATCGGGCGTTTTTTACGCGTCCGCTCATGATAATGATCATGCCCGCGATCAGCGCGACTGACGCCAGTGTGGACGGCTGGAAAAATCTCAGCCACGGCACGCCGGAAGCGTTCAGGTCCAAAAGACGGATAATCTGCCCGGTGACGGTCGTTCCGACGTTCGCGCCGATGATGATTCCAAGAGACTGATGAAGCGTCAAAATTCCCGCGCCCACAAGTCCGGCTGTAATAACGATTGTCGCCGTGGATGATTGAATCAAAGCCGTAACCAGAACGCCAAGAATAAACGCCTTGAACGGATTGTTCGTCACATGCTCCATGGCGATTTTCAGCGTGCCGGAGGAATTTTCTTTCAAAGAATCCCCCATCAGGCGCATACCGTATAGAAACATCGCCAGACCGCCCAGAAGCGAGAGAATATCAAAAAAACTCATTATGACACCTCATTTCGTTAAAATCTTATAAATATATATTTTAAAATATATTATCTTATATATCTTAAATATATCTTATATTTATATATCAAAAATGGGGTTATCGTTTTTGGGAAGCGCGAAAGTTTTTTTATTATAATTTATCGGGCGAATAAAAGCAATATAAAATTTATAAACGAATCGCGCGCGGCCTCGTTTACGGGATATGGCCGTATGCGGGTTACATTTGTCATTCTCTACAAATTTGTATTTATATAAAAAACAAATTTATTTATATTGTATTTTATATAAATACAATCCGGGTTTGTTTTGTGCAAATCAGAAAATTGTGAAGTGAATTTGAACAAAATATTGAAAATTTTTCATAGTAGTGTTATCATAAGAAATGGCATTATGCCGGATTAGATGAAAAGGGAGGAAAGTATATGTTGAGTATCAACATGGACGATGTCATGAACGTCTTGAATTCCATCGCGTCGTTTTTGACCGTCATCGGCGTAGTGATCGTCGCGGCCATCGTCCTGCTTATCGTGGCGGGGAGATTTCAGAAGCCCCTGCGGGGCAAGGTTCGCGGCTGTACGTTGATCGCCGCGATTCTGGCTATTACCGTCTGTGTGAATCTGATTTGCGCCGGTCCCATGAGTACCATGCTGGATCTGGTGACAAGCGGCGGGACGATTGAGGAAGAAACCGCGCAAGCGGCCAAGGAGCTGGCCGTCCGGATCGGCGAGGAAGGCATTGTCCTGCTGGAAAACGATGATAATTTACTGCCGATGGCGTCCGGCGATAAATTAAACGTATTTGGCTGGGCGTCGATCAATCCGATTTTAGGCGGCGCGGGTTCCGGCGCGCTCAATGACGCTTATGAAACCGTGGGGATTTTACAGAGCCTCAATGACGCCGGAATCGGGACAAACGCGGATTTATCGGCGTTTTATACGGCGTATAAAGCCGACCGTCCTGTCGTTGGCATGTGGGATCAGGACTGGACGCTCCCGGAGCCGAACGTCTCGGAATATTCTGAAGATTTAATCTCCGGCGCGCGGGATTTCTCCGACACGGCGATGATCGTAATTTCCCGCTCCGGCGGAGAGGGCGCGGATTTGCCCAATGATATGGCCGCCGTGGTGGACGGGTCTTACAAAGACGGCACGACTTATACAATGGCGACGTATGATGATAATCTCAACGCGGGCAATGACTGGGACGCGGGAGATCATTATTTACAGCTTTCCAACCGGGAAGAAGAACTGGTTCAGCTTGTGTGCGAGAATTTCGACAACGTGATTCTGGTCTACAACGGCGCGAACGCGTTTGAACTGGGCTTCATTGAGGATTATCCGCAGATTAAAAGCGTCCTGTGGACCGGCGGTCAGGGACATGTCGGCATGAAGGCCTTTGGCGAGATTCTCTCCGGCGCGGTCAATCCTTCCGGCAAAATGATTGATACTTATGTGTATGATTTAAAATTAACCCCTTGGTGGAACAACTTCGGCGATTTTAATTATATCAATATGGACGAATTCAAATCCACCACGTCATTTGGCGGCGGCGATGTGATTCCGTCTTTCGTCAATTATGTCGAGGGCATTTATGTCGGTTATCGTTTCTATGAGACAGCCGCCGCCGAGGGCTTGATTGATTATGACAGCATTGTGCAATATCCCTTTGGCTATGGCCTGAGCTACACGACGTTTACGCAGGAAATGTCCCCCGTTACGCTGAACGGCAGCAATCTGACTTTCGATGTGACCGTTACGAATACCGGCGCGACGGCGGGCAAAGACGTTGTGGAAGTCTATGTCAATCCGCCTTATATCAACGGCGGCATTGAGAAGGCCAGCGCGAATCTGGTGCAGTTCGCCAAAACAAGCCTGCTGGCCCCCGGCGCCAATGAGACCGTGCATATCTCATTCCCGCTGGAATCCCTCATGTCTTACGATTACGAGGGCGCGCGCTGCTATGTCTTAGAGGCCGGGGATTATATTATCTCCATCAACTCTGATTCTCATCATATTATCGCGCAAGAGACTTATACGATCCCCCGCACGGAAACCTACGGCGAGGGCAACAAGCGCGCCAGCGATCAAATCGCCGCCGTCAACCTGTTTGACAGCGTGGCGGGCGTGAACGTCACTTATCTGTCCCGCGCTGACGGATTCGCCAATTACGGCGCCGCCATCGCCGCGCCGACGGATTTCCAAATGCCCGCCGTCTATAAAGATTCTTTCTATAATATTTCCAATTATCTGACCGCCGCCGCGACAGCCATGGACGAGGATCCGGACGCGCCGGATGTCGTCACGGGCAACAATCAGGGCATTAAACTTGTCTCCATGCGCGGTCTGGACAAAGACGATCCCCAGTGGGATACGTTCATGGATCAGCTTACTCTCGACGAAATGAACGCGTTAATTTCTCTCGGCGGTTATCAGACCAACGGCGTGGACTCCGTCGGCAAAATCCGCACGAACGACTGCGACGGCCCCGCGTCTATCAATAATAACTTTACGGGCGTCGGCTCCATCGGCTTCCCGGTGGGCGTCGTAATCGCCGCCACTTGGAACAAAGATTTAGCATACGAATTCGGCGACAGCATCGGCAAAATGGCCAACGAAATGGACGTTTCCGGCTGGTACGCCCCGGCGATGAACAATCATCGCACGGCGTTCGCGGGCCGCAATTTCGAGTATTATTCCGAGGACCCGATTATTTCCGGCTATATCGCCGCCAGCGCGGTCAAAGGTTCTCAGGATAACGAGGTCTACGCCTATATGAAGCATTTCGCCCTGAACGATCAGGAGGGCAACCGGTGCGATATGCTCTGCACATGGACGAACGAACAGGCCATGCGCGAAATTTATCTGAAACCCTTTGAAATCTGCGTGAAAGATTCCAATTGTTTGGCCGTTATGTCGTCGTTTAACTATATCGGCAACCGTTGGTCCGGCGGCATGAAAGAACTGCAAAAAACCGTCCTGCGCGGCGAATGGGGCTTTAAAGGCTTTGTTGAAACCGACTATTTCGGCGTGTATGGTTACATGAGCGCCGATCAGGGCATCCGCAACGGCTCGGACTTGATGCTTGTCAACTACGCCACGGCGACGAATGATGTCAGATTCCGCGACACGAACGGCGCCAAACAGGCTATGCGCGACGCGGCGAAAAATATTCTCTACGTCGTCGCCAACAGCCGCGCCTACGCGGAAGAAAATCTCAACGGCGGCGGTATGTCATGGCGCGTTATCATGTACGCCATTGACGCCGTGATCGTGATTTTAATGGCTGTCTGGGCGTTCTTCCTGTTCCGCAAGAAGAAAACCGCGTAATTTAATTTAAAATTTAATCCAAATTCCGAACCTTTACCCTGTCCCCTCCCATTTATGGGAGGGGAACATAAAGAGAAAATTTTCTGATTACGTTCCCCTTGTTGATAATA
>CAJOQY010000191.1 GCA_905236835.1 uncultured Oscillibacter sp.
TATTATTCACGAACGGCGCGGGGACGGCGATTTCCGTATAATTCGGCGCGTGGCCGGTGCAATACCCGTCCCGGATTCGTTCAAATAAAACCGGGTAAACATCGCCGACGCGGGATTTTAAATCATCCGCCCGCAATTCATCCGCCAGTTTCACGGCGCGCCGCGCGCGCTCCTCCCGCACGGATTTTGATATTCGCTCCTCAAACGCGGCGGCGGGCGTTCCGGGCCGTTCCGAGTACGGAAACACATGAACCCGCGCGAAACCGCATTTTTTTAAAAATTCCAGAGATTGTAAAAAATCATCCTCCGTCTCGCCGGGGAATCCGACAATCAAATCCGTCGTAATCGCCGGACGATGATAATATTGATTTAATAATCTCACGGAATTGAAATAAAATTCCGCGTTGTATTTCCGGTTCATGCGTTTTAATATTTTATCACAGCCGCTTTGCAGTGACAAATGAAACTGCGGGCATAAATTTTTCAATTCCGCCGCGCGCCGACAAAATTCCTCCGTAACGGTTCGTGGTTCCAGACTGCCTAATCTAATCCGGACATCCGGGACGGCCTGACAGATAGATTCCAATAAATCAATCAAACTTTCGCCGGTTTTCAAATCCCGTCCCCATGACGAAATCTCGATCCCGGTTATTACAATCTCATGAATCCCCGCGCGTTCCAGTTCCCGCGCCTGTTGAACCGCGACTTCTTTCGGCGCGGAACGCGCGGGACCGCGTACATACGGAATTACGCAGTAAGTACAGAAATTATCACAGCCGTCCTGTACTTTCAACATCGCCCGCGTCCGGTTCGATAATTTGCCCGCCGGTAATATCTCAAATTCCCGCCGTTTTCGGGCATTGTCTAATTTAATATTATTTTTTATAATATTAATATTATTATTAATATTATTTTTATTTTCAACCGCCTGTTCCAGAAGATGAACGAAGCCTGTCCGATCCCCTGTCCCGGAAATCATATCCGCGTCGAGATTTTTGATTTCATCCGGGTGGGCCTGCGGGAAACAGCCGCAAAGCGCCAATAACGCGCCGGGACGCTCACGCCGGACCCGCCGCGCGATCTGACGCGCTTTCCGGTCGCTGGCCGCCGTCACGGAACAGGTATTGATAATATATACATCCGCTTGATCATGATTATCATCAAAATCAACGATCTCATGCCCGCGCTGACGCAATATCCGTTCCAGCGCCTGCGTTTCGTATTGATTCACTTTGCATCCAAGCGTATAAAACGCGGCTTTCATGATAATTTTAAATTCTCCTTGCGCTTTATTAAAATTATAGATATAATAAATCAAATCAGGAAAAAGACAGGGGATATTAAGATTTTTATGAATTATTATTTTGTGGATTATGAAAATGTCCGGATAAGCGGTTTAGACGGATTATCGGGATTAAATCAAGAAAATGTCGTGCTGATTTTTTATACGGACAACGCGGACACGCTGACATTTGAGCTGCATTGCCGCTTGAAAGAATCAAAAGCGGAGATTCAATTTCAGAAAGTGGAATCCGGCGTACCGAACGCGCTGGATTTTCAGTTAAGCTCTTATCTGGGCTATATTATCCGCGAACATGAGGGAGAAGAAAATATTTCTTATTATATCATCTCAAAAGATATGGGATACGCGATTCTGACCAACTATTGGAGACGGCGTCATATTGAAGTCAGGCAAGTTATGAATATAACGGGACAGCCGATCCCGGTGAAACAAGCTAATAACGCGCCGACAAACGCGCGGTCGAAAAAGGACGCGTTAGAAACAGAACTGGAAAAACTGCTTCCGGATAAGCGATATATTTCTGAAATCGCGGAGATTATCCGGGAAAACGACACCAGTCAGGAAATCAATGGCGCTTTAATGCGGCTGTTCAGGCCGAGTCCCGGTCACAACGAGGATATGGCCGGGATTTATAAAATAATCAAGCCGCTTCTGGCGGATAAATTATAAAATAAATTATCAAAAATATCAAATTATATCACGGGAAAGCGGGAATATATCATATCATGATTTATCTGGATTACGCCGCCACGTCGCCGGTATGGAAAGCCGCCGCCGACGTGATGTATGAGATATTAATATCCGATTTCGGCAATCCGAGCGCGCTGTATTCAATCGGCTTGGACGCGCGGCGGCGTCTGGA
>CAJOQY010000192.1 GCA_905236835.1 uncultured Oscillibacter sp.
CGAGCCGCTGATACGATTCGCAGAAATCCGGCAAGTTGTGGAATACGCGAAAAACCTGTTTTCCGGTAAGAAACTGGACATCTCTATTTCATCTAACGCGACGCTGATTACGCGGGAAGTCTGCCAGTGGCTTGCGGAAAACCCTCAAATCAAGCTGACGATTACGCTGAACGGCCCTTTTCAAAATCGGGATCGCCGTTTCCTTTCCGGTCAGGGCAGCCTTAACGCCGTGATGGAAGGCGTACAGCGACTGCGGAGAGATTACCCGTCCGTTTGGAAAGAGCGGGTTTCATTGATCGCCAATTTTTCATCCTACGGGCAAATCCCGCGGATACGCCGTTTTTATGAGAAAGCTGTCGGAAAAGCGCCGGTCATGCTCAACAGAATCCAGTTAAGCATGGGGGATAAAACGATTCAGGATCGTTATCGCCCGGAGGAAGCCGCGGAGGAAGAATTTCTTACGCGGCTGCGGGAGGAGTACGAGGCGCGTCCTGACGGCTTTACAAAAGCGCTATTTGACGCTCATCTGGCGCTTCTGGACGGGCGAGAGATATTTCCCCCGCATGGCGATATGCGAATCTCCACTTGCGCCCCATTCTCAGTCAGGCTCTTTGTACAGACGGACGGGTCTTTTCATGTATGTGAACGCGCGCCCGATTCTTTTTGCCTTGGCGATTTGGAACGCGGTTTTGATTTTGAGCGCATTGGTCGCGTGATGGACGATACGCGGCTGTTAGTGAATCGAAGTTGCGGACAGTGTTGGATGCAGCGGCTTTGCCTGCTCTGTTTTCAGGATATGGTCGATGAGCGCGGATGCGTCCGTCAGCGTATCCCTCCGCGGCTCTGCGAAGAGATGGAAGTTCATTTGCTGAATATGTTGCGATTATATTGTGAATTATATGGATAGTCAAACGAAAAATCTGCTGGAAAAGTTGTCCCGCTATCTGCCGATGTGCGAAATTGAAAACGCCTCGCATATTGTACGCGGCGGAGACGGCAGCTGGTATACGGATGTGGAAGGGCGCCGCTATCTGGATTTCTCCAGCGGCATCTTCACAAATTCTTTTGGCCATGGTGACGCGGAATTGGCGCGGGCGCTGACGGAATGTTTCTCCACGTTGGCCAATATCCACGGCAGACGCTGGGAGGGAGAGCTGGAATTCTGTGAGCGTTTGTTCCGGTATCTCCCCGGCGAGGATTACCGCGTAGTTCCGTTCGGGGACGGCGGGGCCTATGCCGTTGACCGCGCTTTGGCGGAGCTATATTATCGCCGGGGATGCGAGACCTATCGTTTAGCCGTATTCAATCAGGGCTTCCACGGCAAGACAATCGCCGCCAGAACGCTTCTGAGTCACGCGGAAACCGCTTTCTTTCTCCCATCGGGCATACCCGCGCCCTATTGCTACCGCTGCCCGTGCGGCAAGGAGAGAGCATCCTGCCAAATGGAATGCGCGGACTTGGCAATATCCTGTATGTCGCGGGCGAAGACGGAGGTTTTCCTCATGGAGCCTGTTCTTGGCTCCGCGGTGATTGCGCCGCCGGAAGGGTACTGGGAAGAGCTTGGACGCTTCTGCCGGTCGCGGGGCATCGCTCTGATCGCCGATGAGGTTTTGGTCGGCGGCGGACGCTTGGGGCGGTACATTGTCAGTCAGTCGTTCGGCCTCTCGCCGGAAGTAATCCTTCTCTCGAAGGGCTTGACCAACGGTCTGCCGCAGTCGCTGATGCTTCTGAAACGGGAGATAGCCGACCATTTTCTCGCCCAAATGATGTGGCACTACAGCGCCACTTACATCTGGGTTCCCGCTATGATTGCCCTGATGACGAAAGTTCTGGAAAAAATTGAGCGGGAGAGCATTCTGGAAAATGTCCTGCAAAGGGGCGTACAGTTGTCCAATGGCCTTTCGGAAATCCAGCGCGAGTATCCGGAACGAATTGGGGATGTTCGCGGCATGGGGCTGATGGCCGCTGTGGAATTTGTGCGTGATAAGCGAAGCAGGACGCCGGATTACGCGCTGGGACAGGCGGTGTTCAGACAGGCGGAGAAAAATGGCTTGGAGTTGATTCCGGGCGGGCATATTCTCCGTATAGGGCCGCCTTTAAATATATCAGAACATGATATGGCGCTGGGAATCAATCTTCTTGAAAAGAGTATTCGGGAGGTTTTATATGCGTAAAAGTATATTTTGCGCTGCGCGTTTTTATACGAGTTTCCAGTGTTCGTCCCGTTGCGTTTATTGCGACATACATCGCGCGGCGGAATATCGGCGCTTCCGGACGCTGGAGGCGTCTGAGGCCGAAACATTGCTCCGGCAAATTCGGGATCTGGGCTGTATATATTTGGACTTCACCGGCGGAGAGCCGACCCGCAATCCGGATCTTCCCCGTTTGCTTTCCAGCGCTCTCGGACTGGGATTTGAAACGGAAGTCACGACAAATGGGTTAAGAGGCGCGGACGCCGCGGCCTGTTCCTGCGCGTCGAGGGCGAGCATATTCAATATTTCGCTGGATACGCTCAATCGGGAGCGTTATCGACAGATTCGGGGCGTGGACGGTCTTGGCGCGGTTTTACAATGCGTGGAGGCGGTGACGGCGCTTCGGAGAAAGCGCCGCATGACGCCGCCGAAACTAATGTCCGTCGTTTCCGGGCGTAACGCGGAGGATATTCCTGATTTGCTGCGTTTCGCTCAGGAGAAAAAGATTGAACTATATCTGAATTTAGAGTTTGTCTATGGCGGCTGGCGCGAAGAGGAAAACGCCCGCTTTGACGGTGAAGAGCTGTTGCGTTACACTTTCCTGCCGAACGCCGTAGTTCCTTTGCATTTCATAGAGCTACACAGAGACGTCTTGCGAGGCGAAAACGTCCTCTGCGGCAGCAATCGGCATATTCTCACATTCGCTCCGGACGGAAGTCTCTTGCTCCCCTGCTATCCGGCAAGGCGGCGCGTATGGCTGCCTTGGAAAGGGGACTTACAGGAAACGCTTTCCAGCGCGGAGTTTCAGGAAGCCGAAAGGCAAAGCGGAAAAATGGAGGAATGTCGCGCATGCGCGTTCACTCCCTATTATGGCTTCTCGTATTATCATTTGGATAAATATTTCTTCTTGGAGGGATTTTCCAACTGTCTGAATCGCTTAAAGCAGTATTATTTAATCCCGCTCGGCATTGAAAACGCTTGCGACGGCTCGTCGCGGCGGCATTTACGGGAATTACTGCTTCTTCTCCGCGGTTTGCCTGAATCAGGCGGAATCGGGGGTCAGCTCTACCAGGCGCGGAAACGCGCGGACGGGCTTTATTATACGGATATATATCGAAAGCCGCTCACTCAGGAACAGTATGAAAAAGAGCGGCTTGCGCATTCCTGCTTGGATCTGCCGAGAATGCCGCATCATTTCGCGTTGGAGCTTGAATTTCGCATCTATCGTATGGCGCTGATCTGTCTGACGAAAGAATCATGCGGAGAGTTGCTGTCAAAATCCGTGGAGTTTTTGCTGCGCTGGTGGAAAGTGTGCGTTGCGATCAATATGAATGTTATCGTCAATTTTGATCTGGATACGGATCGAATCTGGCTGACGGAAATTCTGGACAAAATGGAGCGATTGGCGGTTTCAAACGGCTGGACGCTCCCGCGGCGTCCGACGGAACTGCAAACGGAGCGAAAGTTATGAGATGAAATCGGACTTATAATCCTGAAAGCGTCCGTCCGTTGGCGCGGGATATTAACGAGGCGTTGAATAACTTGACGAAAGATGATTAAAAAACGGGGCGTCAGAGCGCGATTTTATGAAAAGCGTTCTCGACGGCGCGCAGTTGTTCCAGACGCTCCTCGCGCTTAAAATTACCGGGGTCTTTCTCCGTCTCTTGAACCGCCTTTGTCACACAGTCGTCAAAACTCTTTGCGCTGTCTAAAAATCCTAACATTTCCATACCGTCATCCAGTTTTTTCAGAAACTCGTCGCCCTCCAGATAGACCAGATACAGTTCGTGATAATATTGCCGATCCCATCTTTTTAAGCGGTTTAACGCCGAACGCAATTTTTTCCGGCTTCGCGCCCGTTTATTTTCCGTTTCAAGACGCGCCGCCTGTTTTATATCCATATCCGCCTGACGCGCCTTTGACGCCGTCCGGCGCGTTTTGGACGGCTTTTCGCCCGAAATTTTCGCAATATCGGCGTCAACCGGAGTTTCCGAGCGATTGGAATCCGCTTGAGCGTCGGACGCGGTTTCGCTGCCCATGAGCTTTTCCACGGTTTCTTTTAGCGTCTGAAACGATTTTTCAAAATTTTCTTTAAATTGCTCGTCCGTCAGCGCGGTTTCGTTGGACTTATGGGTCAGATTATTAATCTCAATGGCGAGCGTTTTCATGCGTTCGCGTCCGAAAGGTTTTCCCTGATAGTGGCTTAACGGCGAAAATTCCATACGCGCTTCCGTTCAGATTATTTTTCAGAATCCGGAACCAGTCGCCTGAGCCTATATCCCCGGCGATAAATTTTATGTGGAGAATTTATGTTCCGACGGCGATTCGCTTTTATTTGACAATACGACGAAAGCTGAGGAAACGAGGAACGGGGAGGCGGAAGCGCCATGAAAAATCAGCGAACGTCCCGTCGGTCGGGTGGAAATCCGGAAGACCGGAAAAAATCGGCTGACGCCCAAAAGAATATCCAAAAGAAAGCTCAAGAGAACGCGCGAGGGAAAGTTCAAGAGAAAAAAAGCGCCGGAACTCCTCCGGAAACCGAGCCTAAGCGGTTCGAGATAACGGACGAGGAATTCGCCGAGCTTTTCAGTGAAAACGGCATATTACAGTCCAAAATTCAGGTTTTAAATCAAAAAATTTGAGTATCTTTTGGACGACAGAACCGTTATCGTCCCCGCGTCCGATCAAAGTACGCATTTTCATTTGAGCGATGATAATTATGAAAATATATTTAAATTTTCATAATTTTTAAATATAAAGTCAGATGAATATTATCGGCAATATCATTGGCGTATTTGTCCTTTACGCGGGCGTCGCGGGACCGTCTCTCATCGCCCGGATGTTTTCCGCCGTCGCCGTGACAATCCCGTGTTTTTAAATTGACATATTGTCATTATTGATTATACGCCGTTTATTTAATCAATAGTTAAAACCCGCGTTTTTAATAAATTACAGGAAAATTATAAAAAATTTTTGTGATTTTATAAAAAAGTATTGACACCGCGTCACAGATTGATTATATTATTTTCTGACAA
>CAJOQY010000193.1 GCA_905236835.1 uncultured Oscillibacter sp.
AACGTCGCGGAGGGTTATTCGGCGGGACAGATTCAGTTGTCACAGAACAGCGTGGAATTACAGGGGCTGGAAGAGGAATTGTCACAGGTCAGTTACGCCAAAGTGACGCTTGACGTGGGTCCGGAGGCGAAAGAAAGCGTCACGCGGAGATTGACCTGTCAGTTTTACGACGAGTCGGACAATCTGATGGAAGATTACACGTTCCGCGCCATAACGCCGCAGATTACCGTGACGCTTCCGGTGTCGCTGACGAAGGAATTAGATTTAATCGTTGATTTTCTGGAAGCCCCGGGCGCGAAAAAGAATAATATTTCTTATCAAATCGAGCCGAAATCCATTCAGGTATCCGGCGAGCCGGCGAAATTGGAAGATATTGACAGCATTACGCTGGGTGAGCAGAATTTATTGGATCTGGTCGGCATGGAAGGCCGCGTGATTCATACTTATTCGATTGTGATCCCGGACGGGTGCGAAAATTTAAGCGGCGAAACGCGGGCGACCATGCGGATTTCTTTTATTGACATGGCGTTCCGGGACGTGGAGACAAGCCGCTTCACGGTGGACGCCACGCAGATTCCGGACGACAAAACCGCGGAAGTTTTGACGGAAAGCCTGACGGTATCGGTATTTGGCGCGTCAAACGCGGTGGAAGCGGTGACGGGAAACAATCTGGTTGTGACGCCGCGCCTGAAAGATTACGCGTCCGTGTCCGGCGTTGTGACGGTCCCGGCGCAGGTAAGCGTCCGGAACGGCCCGGATGTGGGCATTCAGGGCAGTTATGAAATTCAGGTTCGTATCCGGGAAAACGGGGATTAAAATATAAAAATAATATAAAAAAATAAAAATCAGGCGGGGAAATAAAATTATGACGCAAATCGCGACAGTGGAACGAATTTTGGACGCCGGAAACGCGGAAATTTCCGTGGCGCGGCAGTCGGCGTGCGGGCATGACTGCGCGTCCTGCGGCGGGTGCGGCGTCATGTCCGGACAGGTGATCTATACGCGGGCGAAGAATCCCCTCGGCGCGGAGCCGGGACAGCGCGTCGTGGTGCAAAGCGCCAGCGCGGGGCTGTTAAGCGCGGCGGCGATGGTGTATTTACTGCCAATCGCGGCGTTTTTCGCGGGGTATCTGATATTCGCGGCGTTCACGGGCAATACAGCCGCGCAATACGCCGGGGGCGCTCTGGGTTTGATCGCGGGATTGATCCCGGCGGTATTTTATGACCGCGAAATCCGCGCGCGCGGCGGGCTTGATTTTACGATTGTAAGATTATTATAATTATTATAATAAATATTATAATATTTATATAATATATTTAAAATTATATAATAAAATAATAAAATTATGTTTGGTTATGTCAGGCCGCCGCTGGGGATACTGCCCCCGGAAGAGGCGGAAAGATTTCGCCGTATGTATTGCGGGATGTGCCACGCGCTGGGGCGGCGGTGCGGGAATCGCGCGCGCTGGATTTTAAATTATGATTTCACGTTTCTGGCGATATTGCTTTCGGACGGGGAAGAAACGCTCAAAACGGGCCGCTGTATCGTTCATCCCGTCCGGGGACGGGAATATTATTATAATAATATAAACGCGCCGGACGGCATGGAACAGGCGGCGGATGAGAGCGTGATTCTGGCGTGGTGGAAACTGCGGGACGGCGCGGAGGATGAGGGAATCCCGCGCGGCCTGCCATACCGGGGCGGCGGTTTGATATTCAAACGCGCGTATGAGGCGGCGGCGGCGGCGAGACCGGATTTTGATGCCGCCGTCCGGGAGCGGCTGCGTGAATTACATGATCTGGAACGGGAAAATTGCGCTTCTTTGGATCGTCCGGCGGACACGTTCGCGCGGTTATTGTCAGCGGCGGCGGACGGGATCGAAAATCCCATACGCCGCAGAGTGCTGGAACAGATATTTTATCATCTTGGACGCTGGATTTATTTAATCGACGCGGCGGATGATTTGAAACGGGACGCGAAAACGGGCGGTTATAATCCCGTGGCGCTGAGATTTGGCCTGCGTGACGGCGTCTGGACGCCGGAAGCGCGGCGGCAATTTTCCGATACGCTGGATCATTCGATTCATATGATGGCGACGGCGTTCGAGTTATGGGATTTCGGCCCGTGGCGTGAGATTTTACAGGCGACGATTTATCAGGGCTTGTTTCAGATTGGCCGCGCCGTGCTGGACGGCGAATTCCGGCGATATAAAAATAAATATATAAAATAATTAAAATAATATAATATAGCGCGAAAACTGTCGGGAAGGTGATGGATACATGGCGAATGACCCGTATCAGGTTCTTGGCGTCCCCGAGACGGCGACGGATGAGGAAATCAAAAAAGCGTATCGGGAACTGGTCCGGAAATATCATCCCGATAATTATCATGACAACCCGCTGGCGGATCTGGCGCAGGAAAAAATGAAGGATATTAACGCGGCGTATGAGGAAATCACGCGCCGCCGGGGTTCCGGGAGACATCACGCCGCGCGGGCGGATTACGCGGAACATCCCGGTTATCAGGCGGGCGGCGGCAATGACGCGGGCGGCGGCGCGGATTATAATTATTATAATTATAATTATAATAATATTCTGCGTCAGGTTCGTGTGGATATACAGACGGGAAATCTCTCCCACGCGGAAACATTGCTTTCACGTTATCCGGATCGAAACGCGGAATGGAATTTCTTATACGGGACATTGTGTTTCCGGCGCGGCTGGATGGACGAGGCGCGGCATTATTATCAGACGGCGATGGAGATGGAGCCGTCTAATATGGAATATCGGGAAGCGGTGAATTACATGAACCGCGGGACGCGGTCGGCCTATTCCCCGTCCGGCGCGCCGTTCGGCACGGAATTTTGCTGTCCGTCCGGCGCGTTCTGCCCGTTTTACTGCTGTTTCCTGCCGTTGTGCTGCTGAGATATAAATAATATAATAATATATAATATAATAAAATATTCAGGAAGGGGGACACGCGCGTGATTAAAAGCATGACCGGTTATGGCCGGGCCAGAAAAATTTTAAATATGCGGGATATTACGATTGAGATCAAATCCGTCAATAATCGCTATCTGGACTGCGCGGTAAAAATGCCAAGGATTTATTTATTCGCGGAGGATGATTTAAAAAAGCGGATTCAACAGGTAATCTCACGCGGCAAGCTGGATGTGTTTGTCACGGTGGACGCGTCGGCGGCGGATACGGCTCATGTCTCCGTCAACCGGGATTTGGCGGAGGGCTATCTGCGCGCCATGCGGGAACTGACGGAAATATCCCACGAGGGGCTGTTTCTGTCGAACAGCGAAGCGAAACCGCCGGAACGCGTGACGCCGTTTGAGATGGCAAGCGTGATCGCGAGATTCCCGGATGTGTTGTCCGTGATAAAATCCGACGACGACGCGGAACAGATCGGCGCGGATTTGGGCGCGGTTTTGGATGAGGCGCTGGAAGCGTATCAACAGGCGCGGGCGCTGGAAGGAAAAAAATTAGCGGAGGATTTTGAGATTCGTTTGAACCGCGTTCAGGAATACGCGGAGAAAATAGAGGCCCGTTCGCCGGAACTGGTGGCGGAATACCGGGAGAAATTATTAAAACGCCTGCGGGAAGTCCTGAAAGACACGGCGATTGACGAACAGAGGGTTTTAACGGAAGCGGCGATTTTCGCGGACAAAACGGCGGTGGATGAGGAGACCGTGCGATTAAAAAGCCATGTGGCGCAAATGCGGGAGTTATTGAGAAGCGACGCGCCGCAGGGCCGGCGGATGGATTTTTTGATTCAGGAGATCAACCGGGAAGCGAACACAATCGGATCGAAATGCAATAACGTCGAGATTGCCCGCGTGGTGGTGGAATTAAAGGCCGAAGTGGAGAAAATGCGCGAACAGGCGCAGAATGTGGAATAA
>CAJOQY010000194.1 GCA_905236835.1 uncultured Oscillibacter sp.
GTTTTGCCGGTAAAGCTGGTATTCTTCATGCACTGGAGCATCTCCGCCGTCAGATAGCACAGACCGTATCCCGTGGCCTCCGTGCGGACCAGAGAGCCGCCGAAATCCAGTCCCTTTCCGGTCAGAACAGCCGCGTCATAGCTGTCCCGGATCCGTTTATACTGTCCGAACAAATAGCCGATCTCGCGCCCGCCGACGCCGATGTCGCCCGCCGGAACGTCCACAAACTGGCCGATATGCCGGTTTAATTCCGTCATAAAGCTCTGGCAGAAGCGCATGACTTCGCCCTCGCTCTTGCCTTTGGGGTCGAAATCCGCGCCGCCCTTGCCGCCGCCGATGGGAAGCCCCGTCAGGCTGTTTTTCAGAATCTGCTCAAAGCCCAAGAATTTCAAAATCGACAGATTCACCGTCGGATGGAAGCGCAGGCCGCCCTTGTAAGGCCCAATCGCGGAATTGAACTGCACACGATAACCGCGATTCACCCGGATCACGCCTTTGTCGTCCACCCACGGCACGCGGAAAGTCACCACGCGTTCCGGCTCGACAAAGCGTTCAATCAATCCGGTTTCCTCATATTCCGGATGCCGGGGGATCATGCGGTCCAGTCCCTCCAGAACTTCCAGAACCGCTTGCTGAAACTCTTTCTGATCCGGGTCCCGCTGAGTCACCTGTTCATAAACTCTTTTTAAATACGCGCTTTGAATCATGTTTTCATCCTCCGTTTCCCGTGATATAATTTTCAAATCTCATCAAATCGGCTTCCAAATTGACGCTGCTATATTATACCGGAAATTTCAATCGCACAAGAATCATTTTTCCCGAAATCAATCTAAAATCTATTCAAATTTCCTTGCGAATTTCACAAAGAATCCCGTGTTTGCCGTCCGAAAAAGACAGAAACACGGGAATTTGTCTGTCAGGGAAAGATCACGCCGCGAGATTCCCGGCGATTCATGAGAAAGATCACGTCACGAGATTTCCAGCAGTTCGGCGGAATCTTCGGACGCGTCCAGACTGGAAACATCCCGCAGTTTACGATTGATCGCCCTTGTACGGGTCCCGACCAGTTTTTCCAGTTCGTCGTCGGCCTGTTGCAAACGCTTCCGCGTGTTATTCAAAGCCGTCTCAAACGTGGAAAACTCTTTTTTCGCCGCTTCCAGTATTTTCCAGACCTCGCCGCTCTTTTTCTGAATCGCGAGTGTACGGAATCCCATTTGCAGACTGTTCAGCATGGCGGCCATGGTGGACGGACCTGTAATATTCACCTGATAATCCCGCTGTAAAATCTCCACCAGTCCCATATTGACGACTTCCGCGTACAAGCCCTCAAACGGCAGAAACATAATGGCGAAATTCGTGGAATACGGCGGAATAATATATTTATCATGAATGCTTTTGGCGCATCGTTTGATTTCCTGTTCCAAGGCCGTCCGTTTGCTTTTCAGTTCGCCCGGATCGCCGGATTCATAAGCCGCGACGACAGCGGCGTATGTATCGCCGGGAAATTTAGAATCAATCGGCAGGTAGACAAATTCGCCGTCTTGCGTTCCGGGCAGTTTCACGGCGAAATCCACCATTTCAGAGCCGTTCGGATTTAAACGATACTGCGTTTCATACTGTTCCGGCGCGAGAATATCGCTCAAAATCGCCGATAATTGAATTTCTCCCATAATGCCCCGGTTTTTCACGTTGGACAATACGTTTTTCAAATCCGATACGCCGGACGCGACGTTTTTCATCTCCCCCAAGCCTTCGTATACTTCGGCAAGACGCTTATTCACCGTCTCAAATGACTGCGTAATCCGGTCATTTAATGTCTTTTGTAATTTTTCATTCACGGTTTCGTTGATTTTATCCAGACTGGCCTGATTTTCCGCCCGGAGTTTCTCAATGCTTGCCATATTATCCGCGCGGACCTGATCCAGCGTTGTCCGGATGTCCGTCCGGATTTTCTGAAATTCCTCTTCCAGAGCCGCCAACCGTTCCGACGACGCCTTTCGCTGGCGTTCCTGTCCCTGATTCAGTCCCTCGCCCAAATCCGCCATATTTTTCACAACCGTGTCAAACGCCTGATTCAATTTCCGGTCTAAAATTTCTTGCATTTTTTCCGTGATAACGCGGTTAATCTCCGTTAATTGATCTCCGGTTTCCTTGCGCAGTCCGGCGACTTCCGCGTGAAATTCTTTCAGCGTTTCTTCCGTTTTGGACTGCTGTCTGTCCTGCGATTCCCGCAGACCGTCGCCCAAGGCCGAAACCTGTGTGACCGTCGCCGCGCCCTGACGGGCGATTTGATCCAGAATCTGACGGCTTTCATTGGCGCTGTTGTCGCGCAAATGATCGCGCAATAAGGCGATCTGTTTTTCCAGTTCTCCGCTGTCGCCTCCGCCGCCGATTCCTGACAGGCGCGATAATATAAAAATTAATAAAATTATCATCGCCGCGCAACAGGCTAAAATCGCGATTTCCATTGTAAATATCCCCTTATTTGATATTCAATTTTTATTTTATTTTATTATATATTATATATTTCACAAAATCCGACATCCCCCGGCGGTTGCGCGGGGGATGTGATAATATAATTATATAATATATTAATATATTATTAAAATATATTATTTTTATCTCATGGCGTCGCGGAGCGTATCGGTAATCGCGCCCTCGAATACGCGGCCCGCGTGTCCGTGAAGCGTTTCCAGAGACGCGGCGGCGAGCGTACAGGGGACATTGCCGCTCATGAATAAATCCAGATCCAAGATAAATTTCACTTCCGGATCCGCGTCCTGATTTTTCAGCGCGGCGGGTCCGGCGTGGATTTTCGCGTAACAGCTGGAATCTAATTTCACGGTCAGATCACAGCCGTATTGCGTGACCCGGTTTTCGTCTATATCGTCCTCCCCCATGGGGCCAAGATAAGATGATTGAAATAACTCCGAC
The DNA here is from genome assembly GCA_905236835.1 of uncultured Oscillibacter sp. Taxonomy (GTDB): domain Bacteria; phylum Bacillota; class Clostridia; order Oscillospirales; family Oscillospiraceae; genus Oscillibacter. Next base: position 2,935 of record CAJOQY010000194.1, read on the forward strand.
CATGGAGTATTATCCAGATTTAAACGATTGCGTGAAATGATATTCCGATAGCGCAGGCCGACGCGCAGAAACCACGCGGGATGATATAATTTAATAAACGACGCCAGAGGACGATCCAGATAGCGCGCGAAATCTTCCCAGCCGGGATAGCGCCGCGTCGACAGCGCGATAAAATCCCGCGTCAGATTTAATTTCCACGCGCTGTCGGAGGACAAGAAATGATAATTCGTCACGGACGGCGGCTGTTCGACTTTGAGATTCGGCGTCCCCAGACCGGATAATCTCGGCGGCGAAACATCCTGTTTCCGGGCGTATTGGGGAAACACGTCCCGAATGCTCTCCTGAAACTCGGCGGGCTCGTTTTGATTAATAGACAATATCGTCGGGAAACGGAGCTGACAGATCACCTCATAAAGCGGGGCGTTTGAGTAAAATTCCCTCGGACGGTCAGAAAAAAGCATAAACTCCCCCCTTGCTTTTTATATAAATTTATTAAATTTAATTTACTCGCGGCTTATTGCTGGGCGGCGAATTCCTGAATTCCAGAGATCGTTTTATCATATAAGGCTTTCAGATCCGCGAACCGCTTTTCCAGTTCCTCCGGGGACATCACGGGCGTATGGCCGGGGCGGAATTCCTCGGCGATCTCGCTGGCCATGCCGGAGAGCGTATCCAATCCCAGATTGGCGCATACGCCTTTCATCGCGTGGGCGCCCTCGAACATTCCGACCGGGTCATTGGCCTGATACGCGTTCAGTAATTTCGCGCAGGATTTCTCATCCAGAAATTTTAATATAAATTTCCCGATCAGACGATCCATTTGCAGAATTTTTTTGGCGCTGTCGTAACTGCCGCCGATATTTTGATATAATTCCTGTGCTGTCATGTCAA
>CAJOQY010000195.1 GCA_905236835.1 uncultured Oscillibacter sp.
TAAAAATTTTAAAAAAATGAAAAATAAAAAAATCAGGGAGGCGAATTCCCGTGACGAAAGGATTTTATAATCTGACATCCGCGATGCTTACGCACGGGCGTATGCTGGATGTTAGCTCGAATAATATCGCCAACGTGTCGACAGCCGGATTTAAAACCGACCAGTTTACGGCGTCGACATTTCAGGAGGTCATGTGGCAGATCACGGGGAATCGGATTAAAAATTATCAGGATATAGGCGAACAGAGCTTTATCACGGCTCCCAGACAGATGTATACGGATTTTACGCAGGGCAGTCTGGATCACACGGGATTGTTATTGGATTTCGCGATTAACGGCCCCGGATGGTTCGCCATCGAACGGCGGAGCGTGGAAGTCAACGAGGAAACCGGCGCGGAAGAGGAAAATATTGAGCGGGTTTATACCAGAGGCGGCAGTTTCATGCTGGATGACGAGGGATATTTATATCTGGCCGGACAGGGCCGCGTGTTGAGCGCGCAGGAAGAACCGATACAGCTTGGCACGGACCGGCTGTCCCCGGACAATTACGGCGGCTTATATACGGACAACGGCGCGTTCCGGGGACGGATCGGCGTGTTTGTTTTCCGAAATGAAAACGGGGATGTCGCGAACGAGGAGAATCTGGAAAAAAACGAACAGGGATTATTTACCGCCAATGAGGACGCGGAGCCGCGCGTGGAAGCCGCGCAAGTGTTAAACGGCTGGGTGGAGCGGTCAAATATGGACTGGGTCAGAGAAATGACGCGGATGTTATCGACGCAGAGAGCGTATCAAAGCGCGGCGGAAGTGATTAAAATCTATGATAATATTTTAACGCGCGTGACGCAGGAGGCCGGGCGGCTGACGTGATTTTTTGGGGGATTTGATAATATGGATATGTCGTTTTATACCTGCGCGGTGGGCGCGCACCAGCAGCAGCGGCGGTTGGATGTCCACGCGAACAATATCGCTAATGTAAATAATTATGGTTTCCGGGCGCGTGTGCCGAGCTTTTCGGTCTTGATGACAAATACGATGAAAGCGATTGACGAGGATCAGCGCCGGGGCGCGGGTTCGCGGCTGGAAGCCAGTTCGCCGGATTTCCGTATGGGGCGGTTTTGGGGTACGGAACGAGGTCTGGACTACGCGATCAACGGGCGGGGCTTTTTCGCCGTGATGGATCCGCTGACCGGTCAGGTCGGATATACCCGTGAGGGATCGTTCGCGCTGATGAATATGCTGGGGCAGGAATACCCGGAGCCGACGGAGGAGGAACTGGCGCTTGGCGTTACGCCGGAGCCGGTGGAGACGCAAAACTGGTATCTGTCGGACGGAGACGGGCGGTATGTGCTGGACCGGACGGGGCGGCCCATTCAGGTGGCGGATCCGATGGCGGCGCGCTATGTGGGCGATCCGTTGCCGATAGGGATTTTTGATTTCGTCAATTATGACGGCATGGAAAGCGAAGGTCTGAGCGGGCTGACCGCGGTTTTGAAAAACGGACAGCCGTTTAACAGCGACGCGCAGCTGGCGCAGGGCTATTTGGAAATATCAAACACGGATTTCGCCAACGAAATGACCCGCGTGATTGAGGCCCAGCGGTCTTTTCAGTATATGATCCGAATGGTGCAGACATCGGATGAGATTACCAGCACGGTCAATAATCTGCGTTAATCGGGAATTTTTTAGATTTTTGAAAGACGGGGGAATGGCGGATATGGAAATCAAAAAACAGACCCATACGGAGATAAAAAACTATAACGAGCTTTCGTCTCTTGAAATCGACACGCTCCGGGAGATCGGGAGCATCGGCACGGGCAACGCCGCCGCCGCGCTGTCGGCGATGTTGTCGCGCAACGTGCGGATTACGCTTCCGGAGGTTCGGATTATGGGCTATAACGAGGCGATAGAATGGATCGGCGGCCCGGAAGCGATTACCGCCGGCGTTCTGGTGAAAATCAGCGGGCAGATCAACGGGATCATGCTGGCGGTGCAGTCTCTGGATTTTGTGAATCTGGCGTTGGAAGGCACGCTGGAAGAGCGGATTCAGGATTACAGCGAATTACAGGAACTGGAGCGTTCCTGTTTGATTGAAGTCGGGAATATCATGATTTCGACGTTTATCAACGCGCTGTCGGGACTGGCGGATATTACGGTGGATTTGACGGTGCCGAGTTTGTCCGTGGATATGCAGGGGGCGATTTTGGCTGTCCCGATGGCGGAATTTGGCGGGCAGACGGATTATTTAATGACCATCGGCGGCGATTTTGTCTGCGACGGACAGGCGGTCCCGTGCCGTTTGTTATTATCCCCGGATATAAGATCTCTTAATTTTCTGTTGCGCAAACTGGGCGTAATGGAGTGAAAAAAGATAGAATGGGCATGGAACCGGAGAAAAACGAACGAAAGCTGGTCTTAATGAAATGTTGATCAATCAACCGCAAAAACTGACGGTCGGCATCGCGGATATGAAAATATTGCAATTCAACGGGGAGTTGATCACATTCGCGCTGGGGTCCTGTATCGGGATTTGTTTATATGACCCGAATATTAAATTAGGCGCGCTGATTCATATTATGCTGCCGATAAACATGGAAGCCGGACGGAAAAACACGATGAAATACGCGGACACGGCTATCCGAGAGACATTGCGTCAGTTGGAAGCGCGCGGCGCGCGCAAGCCGCGCATGATCGCCAAAATCGCCGGCGGCGCGAAAATGTTTGAAATCGCCGAGGGGAGCAGTCTGGGCAATATCGGGCAGCGCAATATTGAGAGCGTGAGATTCAATCTGCGCAAAGAGGGCGTGCGGATCGCGGCTGAAAACGTGGGCGGATCCGTGGCGCGGACGCTGTCATTTTTCCCGGAGACCGGAGAGGGTCAAATTCGCGCTTACGGACAGCCGCTGATTATTTTGTGATTTATATTTGATAATAAAATAAAAATGATTTAAAATAATAAAAAAAGCAAGGGGGATTCACGATGGCGGATAAAAACGATAAAAATGAAATCCTGTTGGAATCTGGCACGAATGAAATTGAAATCATGGAATTTACCGTGGCGGGGAATTTATACGGCATCAACGTGGCGAAAGTGGATGAAATCATGCTCTCTCAGCCCGTAAAAGACATGCCGCATACGAACCCGTCGGTAGAGGGCATTTTCCGCCCCCGCGACACGGTGATTACGGTGATCAATCTGCCGCGCTATCTGGGCCATGAGTGCGAAAATCAGGAAAAAGATTTGTTTATCATCACGAATTTTAATAAAATGAATATCGCGTTCCGGGTCCATACGGTGATCGGGATTTCAAGAATCTCATGGACGGCGATTCAGAAGCCGGACAAGGCCATCAGCGGCTCCGGGGAATCCGTCGCCACGGGGATCGCGCACTGCAACGGCGAATTGGTGACGATTTTGGATTTTGAACGCATTATCGCGGAAATCGCGCCGGAAACCAGCATTCAAATCGAGGAAATTGACCGTCTCGGACCCAGAGAACGCGTGCAAAAGCCTATCGTGATGGCGGAAGATTCGGCGCTGCTGGCGAAAATGATTCAAGACTCGCTGACAAAAGCCGGTTATACGAATCTCCGGCATTTCTCCAACGGTTTGGAATTATGGGAATATCTCACGCGCCTGAAAAAGACAGATTCCGTCCAAGAAAACGCGGCGCTGATTATCACGGATATTGAAATGCCCCAGATGGACGGACACCGGCTGACGAAACTGGTCAAAGACGATCCGAAACTGCGCAATATTCCGTTGATTATCTTCTCTTCTTTGATTTCCGAGGAAATGCGGATCAAAGGCAAAGAACTTGGCGCGGATGAACAGCTCAGCAAACCGGAAATCGGACATCTCGTCTCCGTGATTGACCATTTATTGGCTGACGACGAATAAAATAAATATAAAAATAAATATAAAAATAAAAATTTCTCCCCTGCCCTGTTTCGCGGGGCGGGGGAAAAATTCACGTCCAAGTGATGTAAAAGGGAGGCGGGGCGGATTCATGCGCCGTGTGGAACTGTGCGTACACCGGGAAAAAAACGCGCCGCTGTCAGTGGCGCATTTGCTGTTTTTATGCTCCGGCGTCTGGAGCTTGTTATTATTTTTATCCGGAGCGCCGTTTATTCAATTTCCGGCGGTCCCGGCGTTTTTATGCGGCGGGCTGTCCTGCTTGATTTTATGGCTGATCGGACGCGCCGACTGGAACGCCGCGCTCCGCGCGGCGCTGATTTTTATCGCCGTCTGGATGATTATTTCAATCTTGGCGCGGGATGTGATACGCGGACAGATCGCGCTGTGTATGTTCACGCTTATGAAAGGACAGACAGGCCCGGTTGATTTCACGGAGACGGCGTGTCTGTTCGCCGCTTTGACCGCGTGGACGTTTTTCGCGCTGGAATATGTTCTGGAAAGCCATTTGATCCCGTGGCTGGCGACGACATCCGCCGCGCTGGCCGGGCCGTCTTTCGGCGTCCGGCCAACGGTGGAATCCGTCATGCTGGCGTTTTTATTCCAGATTTCTTTCTGGACCATGCACGAGGCGGGATTGCGGCAAAGCCGTTCGGATTTCCCTTTGAAAAACCGGAGCCGCATGACATCCATGGTCGGATTGAGTACAGCCGGATTGTTATTGGCCGCGTTTCTGATCGCCGCGCCGTTCGCCAAGCGTGACGCCGAAGCGATTTATCAGCCGGTCTATCATATGGAAAGCGCGCTTCGATCCGCGCTTTCGCGCGCGACGGGCGGCTCCGCGCGTCCGGCGTCTGGCGGCGTCATCAGCCGCGGAAACAGCGTCGCCACAGGGACGGAACAGATTATATTAAAAACCAGCCGCGCCCCGGTTCAGCCGGTCTATCTGCGCGGATTCAGCGGCGGGGAA
>CAJOQY010000196.1 GCA_905236835.1 uncultured Oscillibacter sp.
AAGCCATGCGTCGTCTACCGCCGACGGATAACTCACCACGCGCAGATTATGCGTAATCACATGATTGATTTCCACCCGCCGCGCTTTAATATCCACAACATTCGGTTTCGCCCATTGCGCGTAATCTTCTGGAGCGATCTTTTCAATCTGGGTTTCGTCAAAATCAAGCGCGTTGGAATATTTGAGAAATACCGCGAGTTCTTTGTCGTCCAGACGCCGGGCGTTCATTTCTCCCTGCGTCAGGGACGCAAGCGCGTCGCCCATTTCCACTTCCAGCTGACGTTTGTCACTGTCAAACAAGGCGAGATAATAAAATCCCGTCACGACTTTATCGTCGCCGCAAAGGTCCCATAATTCATTGATACGGTCATATTGCACTTCCACACGCGCTTTCAGTTCTTCTTCCGTCAGCATACCGCTTTCATAAGAACCGCGCAACTGTTCAAGTTTGTCATACTCTTTTCTGAGATAGTTTTCATAACGGATAGGTCGTTCTAATTTAATAATATTCGCGCTGTAATTGTCATTCACGGAGCGCAGAACGCGTCCCAGACCCGACTCAATGGAATTTCTTCGTCTGTTTTCGCTGAAAAAACGGAATTCCACAGGGTCTATCTCAATCACAGCGCCGTAATATTCATGTCTGCCGTATTCAATCAAGCCATCCCGGATCGCCGTAAAGCCGACAATCGCGTCCATACTTTTGCGTTTTGCCGAGGCGTCTTTCGCCTCGGCAAGACGCCTCATGGCCTCTTCGCTCTCTTTGGCGCGGCGGGCGCGGATCGCGTCTTTTTCCGCCTGTGAAACCGTTTTGCTTTTCAGGCGTTTATCTTCCTCTTTCCGCGCCCTGACGCGGGCTTTTTCATTCATTTTACGCTCTTGTTTTAACTCCGCCCGTTCTTTTTTCGACATATTGTCAAATACGGCGTCAACGGATCTCCGGACGGACCGCGAAATTTCATTTTCCCGCGCTTCCGCTTCACGTCCGGCAAGAATCGCGTCCTTTTCCGCCTGCGGAACTTTTTTGCTTTTGAGAATTCTGTCCTCCCGTCTCCGTTCTTGTTTCCGCTTCTTTTCCGCCGCTTTTTCGGATTTCAAACGCTTCTTTTCCGCCGCTCTTTCCGCTTTCAAACGCTTCTTTTTTTCCGCTTCGCTTTCCGCCGGACTTCGGTTTGCGCCGCCGGAAATCCCGCCGAACAGATCATATCCCGCTGTCTCCGCGTTTTGATTTTCCGTTCGCTCCATCAACGCCGTGTCCGTATCATATCTGACAAAACGGCGGTCATATCCGAAATGGCTGAAAATATGCAGAAGATAGAGATAACTCGCCTGTTCGCCGACGCGGATCAGTAATCCCACGGCTACCAGCGCCACTGCCAAACAGATATAAAATTTGTACGGCAGATTGGAGATAAACACGAAAATCAGCATGGTCAGCGCCGCGCCCGTAACCAGAATATCCCCCAGCGTTATACCACGAAATAATTCTATCCGTACATTGGTTTTTCCCGGTATCAATCTTGTCATAAATTATATCTCCCGCTGATTTTCGCGCTGTCCGTAGACTGTCAGTTTTCGGGCTAATCCGGTTTAATCCAGTTTCATACGATTGCTTGGGCTCACCGATTCCGCGTCTTTCGCGGGCTTTCGGGCGGCTTGCCTTTGCGCCCGTTTTTGGACTCTCTCCCGCGATTGCCTTTCCAGATTTTCCATCGTCATACGGTTTCTGGGGTTCGCCGATTCCGCGTCTTTGCTCTTGCTCCGGGCGGGTTGAACCGGGTCCAGCTGCATACGGTTTCTGGAGTTTACTGATTCCGCGTCCTGCGGACCGCGCTGTCTTTGTACTTGCCTTTCAAATTTTTCCATTGTCATACGGTTTCTGGGGTTCACCGATTCCGCGTCTCTGGAGGCTCTCCGGTCTTGATTTTGCGGAGCGTTCCCGCCTTTGTTTTTGTTTTTGTTTTTATCAGTCTGTGACGGGTCTATATTCCAAAGTTTGTGCAGATTGCTTTCGTTCGGATTCATCCAAGCCGATGACGGTTTCTGTGCGCCGGACATGGATGGCGGCAGAGGCGGCGGCAGTTTCGGCGGCGCCCCGGAACCGGATGAGCCGACGCCGTTCGGTTTTTCGGAGTTGGACTGCTCCAAATATTTCCTGTCATTCGGATGCTTTTCCAGATAAGCCTCCCGCGCTTTTCCCTGCGCGACCTGTTGCTGAACGGACTTTTCCGCGTTTCTCTGACGGTTGCCCGTGCCAAGGCTGGTCCATTTGTGCGCGGCGGCTTTAAACGGACGCTTGATCAGGTTGGTAGCGGGTTTCACGGCGAATCCGGCGACTTTTCCGGTAGCTTTCCCGGTAAGTCTCAACCCGGTTGTCGCCGCGCCAAGGGCCATTCTCGCCGCGCCGCCGACAAGTCCGCCCGCCTCCGACGACATGTCCGCCGCGCGCATAGACTGCATACCCGCGCTGTCGGTGAGAATGCCTGTCAGAATGCCGTTTGATTTCCGCGCCGTCTCAAATCCGCCGTAAATCAACAGTATTTTCGCAAGAAAATTAACGAACGCATTATCAAACAATACCAGTTTGCTATCGACGATAATCGGCAGATAGAGAAGCAGTAAGCGCATGGAAATCACGGTTCCGAACACGCCGAACGCCTGCGCGAT
>CAJOQY010000197.1 GCA_905236835.1 uncultured Oscillibacter sp.
CCTCCGCTCCGCTTACGCCGCCGCCGCAAATTGCTTGTTATTGGGTAAAACGGATGAAGATACTGCCTCGGACGCTGAACTCGACTTTACAGGTAATACCACAAAATATGAATGTTATTATACGAAAAGCGGCAAATTAGTTCAATCCACCGCTCAAGACGCTGCGGATAAGGCAATGAAAGGAAAATCTCAGATTAACGGCTATCAGGGATCGGATCTCGATGAATTACCCGCAGGTGTATTTTTGTATGGCACTACTGACACGCCGACTACAGCAACTCCTTCTACACCTACTGATAGTGTCCCCGGAATAGGTAATTCTAACGGCGGTAAACTTTGCGTTGTTTTAAAAGAAAAAGCGTCCACTGTGGATGATTTTAATGTTATCGTTTATTTTGAGACAGCAACATAAGGCTATTAAAAATTTTTCCATACAACTCGGTGGCATTGTATACCAGATTTTACCGGGTGTCAAGGGGAATCGCTGATTTAATTTATTAAAATTTTATAAATTTTTAAAACTGAGCGGGAAATATGCCGATCATCCCCCGCCCCCGGCGGGGGTGGGGGATAAAATTATGATAAATAGTAATAATATTTGGCGCAAATTGTCGTCACAATCCGGTATCGCGTGGCTTGTTATCGTGCTGGCGGTCGCCTGCGCGATTATGATTATTTTAATTGTTGGCGAATCCGCCTTGAAAAAGATTTACAGCCGCATAGAATCTTTTGGCTGTGTCATCGCGCTGGACAAGGCGCAGACATCGCTTGATCTGGAAGATATACAGATGGGCGGACATGGTCTATATTACGAAACCGCGCTGGCCCTGATGGAGAAAAGTCAGTGGGCAATGGCGACGCTCTGTCCGGGCGGCGGGGATTGCTATCTTGTCCCGGACCCGGACGCCGATCTGCTGGATCGGGAATTTGACCCCGGCAAAACGCGTTATCTTGTTGTCTGCGCCCTGCATGACGAGGACGAGAAACGCCGCGTCCGCCTGAGCGCGCAACACGTTTTGGATCAGATTGAAACCGAAATCAAACATAAGCGTTTGATCGGCGTCGCCGATCCCGCCACGGCGACAGTCATGTTAAACGGGAAAGAACTGAACGCGTATCAGCGCGACGTTGAAATGACCGCCGGAACGTATCTGACGCCCGGTTTCGAGGGGACGGTGGCGTTTTATTCGCTGGATCAGGACGGCGTCTCCCGCTTTTCGTTCGCCGATGAGAATTACTGCGCGAATTGGCGTCCCCTGTGGGGCTGGGAAGGCGACGCGTTTGACAATACGGATACATGATGTTAGAATATGATATAATTTGATTGAGATTGTAAACTTGGAGAGAGATAGAAATGGGCAAAGCGATTTTGGGCGTGGATTTGGGCAATGACCGCCTGAAACTGGCGTTGATGAAAGACGGACGCGTAAAAAAAGTTGTGAATATCCCGATGCCGGAAAATATGATGCGTGACGGGCGCGTGACATCCCCTGACGCGATGGCGGAACTGATCCGGGCGGCTGTCAGACAAAATCATTTGCGCGCGTCCCGCGCCGCGCTGGTTCTGCCCGATGAGCCGCTTTATCTGCGCACGCTGTTTATGCCGCCGATGAACGAGGAACAGTTGCGCTATAATCTGCCGTATGAATTTAATGATTATATTACCGGCGAATTGAAAGATTATGTGTTTGATTACGCCGTAACGCATCTGCCGCAAGAGACGCCGGAAAACCCGGATGAGAATAAAGATCATAACGCGCCGGAAAACGAGTTGAATCCGGAGGAGGAATCGCCGGAGGATTCCGGCGGCGCGGATTCCGGGGTTTTCTCTGAGACTTTGGGGAGTGACGAGCCGGATCCGATGCGTTCCATGGAACTGCTGGCCGTGGCCGCGCCATCTAATATGATAGAATCGGCGCGGGAGATTATACGAAAGGCCGGACTGCGTCTGATCCGCGCCGCGCCGGTGGAGTGCGCGTTTATCGCGCTGATCCGTTCGTCGGAATACGGACGGACGCCGAAGCCGAAAGAATATTGCTTTTTGGATTTGGGCTATCAGTCTATCAGAATGTATATGTTCAAAGGCGTGCGGCATATGGCGACCCGCGCTCTGGATGTCGGTCTGTTTACGCTGGATGAGGCGATTGCTGAGGCGTTTCATGTGGATGTCCATCTTGCGCATACTTATTTATTAAGTAATTATGAAGACTGCCAAAATTCGGATTACTGCAAACAGGCTTATAACAATGTCGCGGTGGAACTGACGCGCGCTTTGAATTTTTTCCGCTTCAGCCATCCGGAAAGCCATCTGTCCGGGCTGTGGGTATTCGGCGGCGGCGCCGTGATTGAGCCGTTAAGACAGGCAATCGCGAGTAATCTGGACTTGAAAGTCCATCGCATTATCGGCATGATTCCCGGTTCGGAGAATATCGGCAACGACGCGTATTCATTCGCGCCCGCCGTCGGAATCACGGAGGCTTTCGAGGGGGCCGATAAATCTTTTATTAAAAAACGGCGCAATCTGCCTTTTAAAGTCTCGATTAATCTTTCGTCTGTCAATGAAAAGCGGATTCGTCTCGCCGCCGCGATTCCCGCCATCGCGCTGATTTTAATCGGCGCGGCGTTGTTCGGCAAATTCGCCGTATATGACCAGTTGGAAAAGGCCGCGCAGGCGCGCCGCGAAGTGTCGCAAGTCCGCGCCCAGTTGAGCGCCGGTTACGCGCAAGTAGAGGAATACGGCGAATTAAACGATATTTACGCGCATTATACCACGTCCGGCATGACGGAAGAGGAATTGACCCGGACGGACCGCGTGGCCGTCATGGAATTACTGCGCCGCGCCGTCCTGCCCCGTACCCCGCTGGACAGCTGGTCCCTGACTGGCAACCGGCTTTCCCTGACGATCAGCGGCGCGACGCTGGAAGCCGTCAACCAGACAATGGCCGCGATCCGGGAGGATTCTCTTGTGGAATACTGCAACGTCAGCGCCGCCGCCACCGGCGACGGAAATGTTACCGCAAATATCACGATTGATTTGAAACCCAATTCCGAGGAGGAGCAGGATGGAATTTCTCAGCCGTGAATTTACCCGCACGGAAAAAATTTTAATTATATTTTTATCCGTTCTTTTAATGGCCTTGATGTATTATCGCTTTCTATACAGGCCGGTCAAACAGGAAATCGAACAGTGCAACGCCCAGCGGGACGCCATGCGCATGGAACTGACGCAGGTGCAGAACAGATTAAGCCAATTAAAGCGAATGCGGGAAGAACTGGACCGTCTTGGCCGTATCGGCTATACAAGCCGAATGCCCAGTTATAACAGCAGTGAAATCGAAATCAGCTTTTTAAACGACGTTCTGGCCAACGCCGATCAGTTCTCAATCTCATTTTCCAACGTCACGCGCAATAACGATCAAATCCGCCGGAATTTTTCATTACGCTTCACGACATCCAGTTACAGAGACGCGGAGGAAATTCTGACCGAGCTGACGACGGGGGAAAACCGCTGTCTTTTGGGTGATATGCGTTTATCCTCATCGACTGACGGCGCGGCGTCCGTGAATGTCACGGCGACATTTTTCGAGACGCTGGTAGGCGGAACGCCGGACAAAGGTCTCCCCAGTCAGACCGACAGATAAAACGGGACGTTCAATCCGCGCGTCCCGCCGGTTTTTTTCGCCTTGATGATATTTTATATTTTTATATATTTTATATTTTTATATATTTTTTATAATATTTCAAATATTCTGAGAATTCATCAAGAAAAATTTACAAAACTGTCAACGGATTCAGTCTTGAAGCGTCTGGCGGGTTCTGGTATAATAACCAAAACTCCGCGGGCGTTTCATGATTTTATCAATTTATAAAATATTATAAAACTTTATCATCATGCCTTCGGATTGCTTTTCAGACGCTTCAGAAATAGAAAAACGAAAAGCGAAAAAATTTGAATACGAGGTGAAACAATGCGAAAAACGCGAAAGATGATGACTGAAAACAAAAAATTCCCGGTTTGGAATCAAAACGCGGCGGCATATCGGATCAAAGGGCCGGGACTGGCGCGCGTCCTGTCGCTGGCGTTTGTCCTGTCGCTGATATTGGCGCTCGCGTTCCCCCTTCCCGCGTTTGGCGTCGACGCTTCCCGGACCGCCGATCCCGTGGAAGCCGTCGTTTACGCGTCCAATATCCGCCAGTCCGGAACCGTGACCATCTCCATGACCGCCGAGACTTTTCAGGCGCGGGGGTATCGTTACGGCGATATTGTCAATGTGTCTTTCTCCGGGCAGACAATCAAAATCCCGTTTTGCAGTTCTTACGGCGATGTTCCGGAGGGTTCCGCCGTCCTGCTGGCGATTCCCGGGGAAAATTATTTGCAACTGGCGATCAATGGCGGCGATTTCGCGTCCACTTACGGATTGGCCGTCAAAAGCGTGTCGGGGATTCACGCGGATTCTTTTTATTGGACTTTCTCCGACGGCAGACGTGATTCCGCCGTGATTACGATCTCCCTTGAGGCCGCCGGATTATATCTGCAAGGCTATTATTCTTTAATTCCGTTAAGCATTTCTAAAATCCGGGAGGACTTTCCCGATCTCACGGACGCGCAGTTCGCCAATTTCCGGCCCGTGACCACCACCGGTATGGGGCGGGGCGTGTTATATCGCACCTCGTCGCCTGTCGATCCCCAGAACTGGCGCAATACTTACGCCGACGCGGAACTAAGAAAAGCCGGCGTCACGGTCGTGTTAAATCTCGCCGATTCCCAAGGCATGATCTCGGAATATCCGGGCTTCGGGAACAGCTATTACTCCACAATCACTTATTACGGCCTCGCTATGGATGATAATTTCAGCGTCCCGGAATTGCCGTCCAAAATCGCCGAGGGCCTGAAATTTCTGGCCGCCCATCCCGGCGTTTACGCCGTACACTGCACCATAGGCCGGGACCGCGCGGGTTTAATCAGCGCGCTTTTGGAATGCTTTATGGGCGCTTCTTATCATGAAATCGTCGCCGATTATATGACGACGTATTATAATTATTACGGCATTACCCCATCCGAAACCCGGTATCAGGCCATCGCCAACAGCAATATTGTCCGGACTTTGACCAGATTGTTTGAAGTCCCGGATCTGTCCCAAACGGATCTGGCGTATTGCGCGGAGCGTTATTTTCGCACCATCGGACTGACAGACGATGAAATCAGCGCGTTGCGTTCCAATCTGAGCGCTTCCCCCGCGATTCCACAGCCGCCAACGCTTACAAACGCGTC